>JAHJRX010000010.1 GCA_018830565.1 bacterium
AAGAAATCCCCTTATTGCAAAGATACTTTTTGAGATGGACTATTTTGATGAATGGGGGCAGGGTATCAACAAAATGAGACATCTTATGAAAGACGCCAAATTACCTGAGCCGGTCTTTGAAGAAATAGGTGATGAATTTAAAGTAACCTTATTTGGGCCTGGTGAGGATTTTTGAAATGGTCACATTGAAAGATGCCAGAGAAGTTAGTAGTGAAATAGTAAGGACATTGCAGCCTATTTCTGTCATTGTCTTTGGCTCAGTGGCGAAAGAAGGGATAGGAGAAGATCTTGATTTACTGATCATTAGTGAAGATAGCAAAGGAGATGCGAGAGGGCTTAACAATCTTCTTTCTAAACATCTAAGAGGCTTTTATAAAAGATTTGCCATTGATCCATTTATTGTGCCGGTCTCTAAGCTGCGGGAGTATTTTTTTAGGGGCAGTCCGTTCTTAAGGCTTATTCAAAATGAAGGGAGGTCTTTGTAAGAGAAGAGAGTAAAATTATGGACTTAGAAATAAGAGCAAAGGATTTCTTGAACCAGATTGAAGGAAGGATGTTGGAATTCAAAGAGGAGCTACCTTCAGGCCAGCAACTGGCTAAGACAGCAATTGCTTTTGCTAACGGCAGTGGGGGTAAGATTATTATTGGAATAAAGGATAAGCCCAGAGAGATTGTTGGCATAAGGAGCGAGGAACTGTTTTTATTAGAAGAGGTTGTCTCAAATATGGTACATGACCATTGTGAACCTCTGATTATTCCCCATATAAGAATAGAGCAGATTAACGATAAGTCTCTGTTGGTCATTGCTGTATATCCTGGTAATGATAAACCATACTTCCTTAAGTGTCCTGGTCGAGAAAAAGGCACCTATGTTAGAGTTGGTTCTTCCAATAGAGTGGCCGATCTGCCCACTATTGCCGAGTTAGAGAGACAGCGGTTAAATATAAGCTACGATTCAACTTCCTTATTTGGAGCCTCTCTTGACGACCTTGATAATTCCTCCATTGATGAATATATGGCTTTGAGAGAAGAAGTAAGGGGGATTCCCAAAGAGCCTCTTTCTAAAAGACTTTTGCTAAAACTCCGATTGGCAAAGCAAGAGGGAAAAGAAATATACCCCACGAGAGGTGGAATTTTGCTCTTTGGGAAATCTCCACTTGATTGCTTTCCCTACGGAGCAATTAAATGCGCCAGGTTTAAGGGCAGGGATATCAATGAGTTTATCGATCAACAGGAAATCTCCGGTCGGCTTAAAGATCAAGTAGAGGAGGCAATAAAATTCTTTAAGCGAAATGTTCGCAGAGGCGCCAGGATAAAAGGATTATACAGGGAAGAGAAGTATGCGTATCCGCCAGATGCAATAAGAGAAGCAATCATTAATGCTGTTGTCCATAGAGATTACAATATGGTAACGAAAACTATCTAAAATACTAAAGATTATTTGTAGAATTTAATATTTTATGTTAAATCTACAATAATCCAAAAAAACTTCTTGACAAAATGTTACAGATATATTATACTTTCTGTATAATGTTAAAAGCTTATAAGTATCGGTTATTCCCCATAAGAGAACAAAAAGAAATCCTTGCTAAGCAGTTTGGGTGTGCAAGATTTGTCTATAATTGGGGATTAGCAGAAAAAATTAAAGCATACACAACAAGCAAGAAAACATTATCTTGTTTTGATTTAACTAACCAATTAACAAAGAAGAAAAAAGAGCCAGAATTTGAATGGTTGCAAGAAACATATGCTCAAGTATTACAGATGTCATTAAGGAACTTAGATAACGCCTTCACTGCTTTTTTTAGAAAGCAAAATAGGTTTCCTAAGTTTAAGCATAAAAACTCAAAACAATCAACATCTTATCCACAAGGAATAAAAGTAGACTTTGACAATCAAACAATACGCATTCCAAAGGTTGGATGGGTAACAATAGTAATAGATAGGAAATTTGAGGGTAAAATAAAAACCGTTACGGTGAGCAAAACTGTAACTGACAAATATTTTGCCAACATATTAGTAGAGGATGATAAACCTTTGCCAGATAAGGTTAATGTAACAGAAGAAGGGACAGTCGGAGTAGATGTTGGGTTAAAGGATTTTGCGATACTTTCCACAGGCGAGAAGATACCCAACCCTAAGTATCTTAGGAATGCTGAAATACGGTTAGCAGTTAAGCAAAGGCAGTTAAGCAGGAAAAAGAAGGGTAGTAATAAGAGAATTAAGGCAAAGAAAGACGTTGCTTTAGTATATGAGAAAATAAGCAACCAAAGGTCAGATTTTATCCACAAAATTAGCTCAAAGCTAATCAGCGAAAACCAAGCAGTGGTGATTGAAGACTTAAATATCTCTGGTATGCTTAAAAATCATTGTCTTGCCAAAGGAATATCAGATGTAGCTTGGAGTAAGCTATTCGGCTTTCTTGCCTATAAATCCGATTGGTATGGCAAGACCTTGATACAGATAGGCAGATTTTCCCTATCAAGCAAAATCTGTAATATCTGCGGAGAAGTGAACCACAATCTGAAATTATCAGACAGAGAGTGGGTTTGTTCAGAATGCAAGACCAAGCATGATAGGGACATAAATGCTGCAATAAATATTAAAAAGTTTGGTCTACTCGGAGGGAAGGTCATCTCTACGAGGATAAATAAAGCTACTCTGAGTGGTTGACATTGGTCAGAGCGATGAAGAGTGGTATAAGATTTATTAAAAATCAATAATAGTTTTTATTGATTTTGAGGGTTTTAATGACATGAGTGGTTCGGATATAAAATTTGCCATCTTTGATGATCGGATCCAGATCACAAGTCCTGGGGTGCTGCCTATTGGTATCTCGCTGGAAGAGCTTGGCACTGGTTCATCTGAGATAAGAAATAGGGTTATTGCTAAGATATTTAAGGATATTGGTCTTATAGAAGAGTGGGGTCGAGGAATAAGGATAATGAGAGAAAAAATGAAGGAATGGGGATTGGATCTACCTTTATTTAAAGAGGAAGGGAGTTATTTTAAGGTAATCTTCTCTGGGGAGGAGAAGAGGAATCAAGTCTCAGAAGAGGAGTCTATTAAGATCCTTGATTTTATCCAAAGAGAAGGGAAGATAGAAAATAAGGATGTCCAGAGAATACTAAAGGTGCATAGGAACACAGCCACAAATAAGTTAAAGGCTTTTGTAGATTCAGGCAAGATAGAACAGAGGAAAAATGGGAAGACGACCTATTATGAGATGATCTGATTTATGCACAATGTGCATAAATGTGCATAAATGTGCAAAAGAGAAGGAATGGGTAAAATGGGACAAGCAAAGAAAATGATTTATCCTGAAATAGATAATAAGATTAGGGAATTGTCCATTATAGTATTTTAATACTATTTTGGTGTCATCCACAAAAGAAAAAAAATTTGACTTAGTGGCAATTATATACGATACTGGATAGTAACAGTTTACAGAAGTAAGGGATCTGCTTTCAGAAATCAGAAGAACAAGCAAATAAAGATTTTTCATCCTTATTGTTCTTTAGTTCCTTGGTTCTTCAGTTTTTCTATCATCTGTCGTCTGTTCTCTGTCTTCTGCTGACCCCTGAAGACTGATTCCTGTGAACTATTATATATGGTAATCTTCGGCTTTTTGCCTCTGCAATTAGGGCCAAAGAGAAGGTAGGAGTAACAACTGAGAATATACTTCGAGCATTTAGCCTAAGGAGGTAACTGTAATGCTATCAACATTAGATTTAAAGGTAATACAAGAATGGGCACAAACCTATGGAATCCGTTCCATCTATCTTTTTGGTTCCAGCCTCGAAGAATCAGGCGAAGTTAACGACATTGACCTTGGTGTCGAGGGTATCTCCAAGGATCGTTTTTTTGAACTGACAGGTAAACTTGACTGGGTACTGTCAAGACCTGTTGATGTGGTGGACCTTGACTCTAACAACCCTTTTGCTCCAGTCATTCGTAAGTATGGGAGACGCATCTATGGGCGAATATGAGGAATACCAGAGTGCCGAAAAACAGGCCATGGAGCGAACACTTG
>JAHJRX010000011.1 GCA_018830565.1 bacterium
AGGCAGTCAAAATGGCCAAGGAGAAAGAGAAGATCGAGGCTATTAAGAAGAGGTATAAGGATGAGTGGGTGCTTATTGCTGATTATGAACTGGATGAAGGCCTTAATCCGCTTTGTGGAGTAGTAATAGCCCATTCTAAGAATAGGGATGAAATTTATAAAGAACAGATGGATTATAAGGGCAACCTTTGTATCGAATATACTGGTGAAATTCCTGATAATCTGGCGGTTATGTTGTAATGAAGAGATTTCCATTTAATTAAGTTGACATACTTCGTAGGGAAAATCCACCCCCTAACCCCCGCCAGAGCGGGGGACAGCCTCGTAGATGTCCGTTTGTTTCGTTGCCTTTTCGGACAAGGACAAGCCTATCCCCCGCTGGCGGGGGTAGGGGGTGGAAATACAACTATTATGTCAAGTTATTTATCAGATTGCATATATAATGGTATAAATGACGGTTATTCTTCTCTATCGAGTATTCTTAAGTTAGTTCACGATAGACAGATTAGAGTTCTTCCACTTACAGAGGCTGAAATTATGGAGAGATATTCTTTACCTCAGTCTTTTGGGGCAGGAGAATTAGATTCCCTCATAATCTGTAAGCATAGAGAATTATCTCTGGTGACTAATGATAAAAAGGTGGCAAAATTCTGTGAAACCGAAGGAGTTCGATATATCACCCTAAATGCTCTTTTGAGAATGCTATGGAGGAATTCTATCTTGAGCAAAGAGGAGATAAAAGATCTTATTGGAGAGATACAAAAGAAAGATAGGGTTACGATTCTAAAGCCAGGTGAGGTCTTTATAGAATAGACATGAATTAGCTAAAAATGACTAAATGCCTTATTGACTTAATGACTTACTGACCAATAACCAATTACCATTACACGAGGAGGAAGATTGTTATGTTGGAAACAAAAGAAGAAGTAAAATCAATCTTGGTTATAAGGTCAGCACCTTTGCCAATTACCAATCTCTGAGGAGGACTGAATAAAAATTTGACCTCCTGAATATCGTAAATTCTTTTTTCAGGTCTTACCCCCAGAACTACTCTACCCATTCCAGTTTTCATAAACCAGGGGAATCTGGAGTGTGGAGTAGAGCAAATTGTCCAAAAATAGGAGGCGCTAAAGATGGGAACTTACTTATTAGAGCACTCTCAGGAATTCTCTGAAAAATATCCCGGAAAATATATTGCCGTCACTAAGAACGAGCTTGTGGCCATTGGCAATAGCAATATAGAAGTATTCAAAAAGGCCAAAGAGCAGTATCCAGACAAAGAAGTATCTATAACCTATATTCCTACTGATGAGGAGATGGTAACCTTATTATGAAGTTTCCTTACATTAAATTTAGAGGAAGATTTGCTCCGGTTTCAATGTTATTGGCAGGCTTAGTATATTTGATAAGTTTAGGATTTGCTTTGATGAAAAGAAAAGAATCGTTACTTTTCAGAAATTAGAGTAAGAGTTGGATTTTGGGACAAAGATGGATTTTAGTTGACTCAATAACTTAATGACTTATTGACTCAACCACTCATTAACTCATTAACCAATTAAGTAGATATTAAGGGAAATCCTTCATCTTGTGAATGAATTAACGAATTAAACTAATATTTAGCGAGTCCACAAATTATAGAGGATAGTATAAATATAATGGAAGTATTTGACATAGAGCAGGTTCGACAGATGGTACGAGAGGAAAGGCACATCTTTTACAAGCATGCTCTGACAGAAGCTAAAAAGATGGAATAAGACCAGATGATGTTGTTTATATCATCTTAACAGGAAAGATCATTGAAGAGTATCCTAAAAGAAATCGATTCTTAGTTTACGGAACAATCTTTAACAATATACCTTTACATGCTGTTTGCGATGTTTCAATGATAGGGATTCTCTTTATAGTAACAGTATATATCCCAGATAGTTCAGAATGGATCAATTTCCAAATAAGGAAGGTGAAAAATGATGAAGCACTTTAATTGCCCAGAATGTAATGGGGATGTAACCGACGGAAGGGTAAAGATGGATTATAATTTAGGCTGGATAAAACTGACCATAAAAAATGTTCCAGCTAATGTCTGCTCAGAGTGTGGACAGGAGTTTATCGATGGCCCGATAGCTGAGAATCTTAATAGGTTGGTAGATCGAGTGGCCGAGGATGTAGGTAGTTTTTCCAAAAAGATACCTATTCTTCAAGAGGAAATAAAAGAAGTTGCTATAGCAATATAGTGCTCCATCAAAATTGATTTTGTGGATTGGGTTGAGATGTAGTTCTATTCGCTTTCAATATCTAATTTTAAGATTGATGAGGTGAAGAGATAAGGGTAGTTGTTCAGAATTGTGTGGCTGAAAAGCCTTATATCTGGCATGGAGTGATGAAAAGATAAAAAGAGTATCCATTTTTTAAAAGGAATTCAAAATAGGAGTAAGAGAAGATAGGCTCATTTTTCTTTGAGAATGTGGAAAGAGAGGGAATAATCTTATGAGCAAGTTTTTAGCAAAGGCCAATGGTCTTCGTGAGGATGCTGACTATGGAGACTTTGTTGAAATATCCAAAAGAAGATGCCCAAACCCAACTCGGTTGGGCTAAAGATTTTTCAAGGAAGCCGATGGTGTGTTTGAGAAAATGCTTATGGATCTAAAATAGACTTGTTGCCAAATAAGCCAATTTTTGTTATAAGCTTAGAACTTATAACGACTTATAACAAATTATGAGGTTTTAGGCTAACTCCTTGATTTTACAAAAGTTACCTCTGGTTATCGCTTGTTTCGCACCATGTCTAATTTATGCCGTTTAGAAAAAAGAAGGAGACAATAAGGAGGATAGGAAGATGTTGGAAATAGCAGAGACATTGGGTAAGATTAAGACCTTGGAAAACCTAGTTCGGGATGGAATGGAAGATGATGTTATCGTAAAGACCGTTGACAAGACAATAGATAAGTTGTTGTTTTACCGAAGAGAAAAATATGAAAGAGATATAAAAGAACTTCAAGAGAAGATGAATCTATTTGAAAAAAGATATAAAATGGATTCAGAGGATTTTTATAAGAGATTTAATGAAGGTAATCTCGGAGATGATATGGACTATATTGAATGGTTTGCTCTTTACGATATGAAGAAACGAATTGAAGAGAGGATGAAGGGGCTCCTTAGAGGATGAGGATAGAAGAATACTTAGCCAGGATAAAGAGTCTTATAATAAGTAGTGAAGTTATAGGAAGTTATCAAATTCGAGAAGAAGTGATTAAAGAGCAGGAAGGCTACATTCGGGTTAAGGCTAACCTAATCAATGATGACATCTTAGAATTAATGGAATACATAGTCTTAGAAAAAAATCAGGCACAGATAAAGAAGTATAGTTTTCACTGGCAAAAGGAGGATGGAACCCTGGTAAAGAGATGGGATAATGTTGTCCATCACCCTGAAGTAGCAAATTTTCCTTATCATGTCCATATAGGAGAAGATAGAATTGAGACATCTAAGGAGATGAATACAGAAACTACCTTAGAGATTATCACGCAAGAGTTGGGAAGTTAGAAAAGAGCAAAATGGATATAATCTTACGAGAGACAAAAATGAGTGTCCATGGCCTTTATCATTGGAAAACGATTCTGTAATGTAATCAGAGAGCAGTCTTTTAGTAGTGAACCAGATTGAAATATAGGAGATACGCTCAATAACTTAATAACTCATTATTGACTAATTGACTTAATGACTGAATTATAGTGAGGTGAAGAGATGAGGGTAGCTGCACAGAATTATGTAGGGTATTATATAGATGGTAATCCTGTTCCGTTTTCCAGAATAAAATGGAAGGATTTAACAGACAAGCCTTATATCTGGCATGTTGTTGCGAGTTTCCTAACCCAACCACTGGTGTGATTATATGAAGGGTGAGGTTGAATATACAATAAGACTTGGACCAGTCGACAGATATAGACACAAGCATATTAGGGAGAAGTGGAAGGTTGTACATTTTCGTATTCAATATGAAACCTTGATTGGTGATAAATGGTATCCTGTAGTAAGATATGATACTGCTCATGGATTTGCCCACAGGGATTTGATGAGCAGAAAAGGACAGGTTACAAAAACACCAATTTTAATCTTTGATTATAACGATGCCCTTATTTTTGCGGAGAGCGATCTCAAAGCAAATTGGGAGATTTATAAAGAGAGATTTCTAAGGGGGTGAACAGTATGGGTAAAGAAAAGGAAATGATAGAGCGAAATATCGAATTAAGTACAGAGTTTAGCAAATATCTATTTGAACATCCAGAATTAGAAGAAAAAATACCATTAGGGGCAGAGATTGTAATTCTACCAGAGTTTGATACCCAATTAAGAGATTTTAATTTAAAATTAGGTAGAGA
>JAHJRX010000012.1 GCA_018830565.1 bacterium
AGTTTGAAGAATATACTTTTCTTCTTCTTCTTTGATTAATTCATCTTTATTGGATAGATCTAAGTCCTTCATCTTTTAATTTTTGCCTCATCATTCTTTGATAACTTGAGTGCCAATACCTTGATCAGTAAAAAGTTCCAAGAGAAGAGAATGGGTAATGCGGCCATCAATAATATGAACTTTTTCTACCCCATTTTTAATGGCTTTTTTACAAGCTTCTGCTTTGGGGATCATTCCTCCTTTTATGTAACCCTTTTCAATCAAGGAAGTAATCTCCTTAAGTTTTATCGTAGAGATTAAAGTTTCTTCATGGTGAGAATCTTTTAAAATTCCTTTAATATCGGTCAAGAATATTAATTTATATGCTTTTAAACAAGCCGCTATTTCTCCGGAAGCTAAATCAGCATTTATATTATATCTTTTACCAAATTCATCTATTCCTACTGGAGCAATCACCGGAATAAATCCTTCTCTATGTAAAGAGCTAATAATAGTAGGATCAATACTCTTTACTCTTCCAGTATGATCTAAGTCTATTAGTTTTTCATCTTTTCTTTTAGTTAAAAGGGAGGCAGCCTTAATTAAATTAGCATCTACGCCGCTTAAACCAACTGCTTTTCCTCCTTGTCTATCAATATTAGCCACAATCTCCTTATTTATTTTTCCACAGAGAACCATTTCTACAATCTCCATGGTTTCGCGATCGGTAACTCTATGACCATTAAAAAAGCTTACCTCTTTTCCATATCTTTCCATAACCTTGTTAATTTGTGGTCCTCCCCCGTGGACAATCACTGGTTTCATGCCGATATAATTTAACAAGACTACATTCATGGTAAAACTATCTTTTAAATTATCCTCAATCATAGCGCTACCGCCATATTTAATGACTACAATCTTTCCGTAAAACTTCTTAATATAAGGCAAACCTTCAACTAAGACTTTGGCTCTGGATAGTCCTTCTTCCATCTTCATTTCCTTAAAGTAATCTTTTTAAGAAATATAACATCTACTTTGGTTAAAATCAATTACAATTTCATAGTGTCTCAAGTTCAAAATAAAGAAATGCTGTAATGACTGTTTTGCCAACTGCTCAAAAGAGATTAAAAGAACCAAGCCTTGAAGATTGGTTAATAATTGGTTAATATAGTAGTTATAGTAGTTATTAACGAAAACCGGACATAGGAAATAATACCGAGCAATAAAATCTAAAATAACTAATTGACAACCATCTCTAAATAGTGTATGCTGAAGCCACTATGATGGCAAGGGAGGATACTATGGTTAAAACGACAATTCGGTTACCAGAGCATTTACATCTAAAACTACGGCAAATAGCGATTACCCTTGGCAGGTCGTTAAATCAGGTGATTATAGACAATCTGCAGGTTCAACTATCACAACCACAAAAAAACCTATCTGAAGAGGAAAGAATAACAGAAGTGTTGTTAGGAACAGGATTAATTGCCCAGTTAGGCAAAGAATGGGACGATTTAATCAAAAAAGATGTTGACCGTGATGAGCTTTATAACCTGCTTTCCTCAAAGATGGTTGGCAAACCCATTTCTGAAATAATTATCGAAGATAGAGGAAAACTATAATGAAAGTGTATTATTTTGACAGTAGTGCCATTATCAAGCGGTATGTAAAAGAAAAGGGAAGTCAGTTGGTAAAATCAATTGTTGAATCCGAGAGTGCTCAGATGATAATTTTATCTCAAGTAACCCCGGTTGAAGTAGGAGCAGCTTTTAGCCGAAAAGTTCGAGAGGGAGTAATTACCCCTTTTGAGCGGGACAGGGTTTTAGGGGTATTCTTGAAGGATTGCCAGATAGAGTACAAAATATGTGCGATAAATGACAAAATTATTAAACGGGCTATTAACTTAACTTGTAATTATCTTCTTCGTGGATATGATGCAATTCAATTAGCTGTTGCCTCTTTTTTTAATAATAGCTTGATTAATCAACAACTTTATCCTTTAATCTTTGTTTCAGCAGATGAGAGTTTAGTAGAAATAGCCAAAAAAGAAACGTTGGTGGTTGAAAATCCAAATTTATATACCTAAGTTGACAAATAGTAGGCAGTAAGCAAGAGGTAGTAGGAGATTTTTTCTGCCTCCTGCATACTAAAAAAGGTATAAAAAGGTGGATTATTCATTTCAAATTTAAAATGAATTTATCACTCAATAAATAAGCTGGAGGAAAAATGAAAAACTTTGGAGAAATAATAAAACAAGCCCAAAAAGTTGGCGCTAAGATGTCTCAAGTTCAAGAGGAATTAGCTAAACTGACTGTAACCGTTACTTCTGGAGGAGGAATGGTTACTGTTACGGCTAACGGTCAAAAAGAGATTACTGAAATTAAAATTGAACCTGAAATAATAAAGGCTGACGAAAAAGAGATGTTAGAAGATTTAATTCAAGCGGCCGTGAACGAAGCTTTAAGTCGAGTAAATGAAATGACTAATGAAGAGATGAAAAAGATTACTGGTGGTTTAAATATTCCAGGCTTAGGTGGATTATTTTAAGGAAGGAAGATAATATGCAGCTTGCCTCTTCAATGTTAAAGCTTGTTAATGAGTTTAGTAAACTTCCTACTATTGGCTCTAAAACAGCTCTAGGTGGATTATTTTAAGGAAGGAAGATAATATG
>JAHJRX010000013.1 GCA_018830565.1 bacterium
CTTATCTCTGCAGATACTCATCACCCATTCTTCCAGATTTTGTCGAGTGGTTCCACAAATTGTCCCATCGTCATCTATCCCCAGAAAGATATTTCCTCCATGGAAGTTCAAAAAAGCGACAATTTCTTTAGCCATATCAGCAGGCTGGACATCGTCCCTTTTAAACTCAACCCTTGAGTTTTCACCGTTTCGGATAATCTCCAATAATTCTGTTTTACTCATATCTTTAATCCCCTCCTTCATTTCCTTTTGCTATCATCTCTTCAAACGGCACAACATACCTTACCACTTCAACCTTCTTTTCTGGTTCTAAATTCTCTGCCGGATTCTGGATAATGTAAAGTTGTGGTTTTGTCGCGGCATTCATCACCGCTCGTCTCTGGATTAGTAAGCTTCTTTTCGGTGACAATACATCTCTTGTCTTGGTGATTTTTTTCAAGTCCTTATCATTCCCCTATTATCTGAAGAATAATTTCTCGATTTCTACTCTTAGTATCAAAATCCATTAGAATTATCTGTTGCCAAGAACCGAGAAGAAGGCTTTTGTTGGTAAAAGGAACAGTCAGACTTGGTCCTAAAAGAGTAGCTCGAACATGGCTTGCCCCATTATCATCTCCCCAAGTCTTATGATGTTCATATTCTAAGTGAGAATTAGCTATCATCTCTAATGTCTGGTTAACATCTTTAATTAAGTTAGGTTCATACTCAATAGTAGAAACAGAAGCCGTAGAACCAGAAACAAAGATAACTACTATTCCATCCTTTATTTTACCATCACTTATTACTTTAGAAACTAAACTTGTGATATTAACTAAGTCTGTCCCTGCTCTTGTCTTTACCGATATCCTTTCAGTCTTTACCATGTCTTTACCCTTAAACTAAATCTTTCCTCTTTCACAGGCTCTCAAAAAAGCAGAAGCAGCAAGAGGGTCAAACTGAGAGCCAATATTGTTTTTCACTTCCTCTATAGCTTTTTCTCTTTCCATAGCATTTCTATAAGATCTGTTACTGGTCATGGCATCAAAAGCATCGGCTACCGCAATAATTCGAGCAAATAATGGAATTTTTTCTCCGGTTAAATTACCTGGATACCCTTGACCATTAAATTTTTCATGGTGATGTTGAATGCCTTCAATCATATTCTTAAGTCTCTTGATATGAAGAACTATCTCGGCTCCTTTGTTAGGATGGGTCTTAATCACCTCAAATTCTTCATTAGTAAGCTTACTTGATTTAGTAAGGATAGCTTCATCAATCCCTATCTTGCCAATATCATGAAGAAGTCCGGCAATTTTTAAAGTATCTAAATCTTCAGTTGGTAATCCTAATTCTTTTCCTATGACAAGACTTATAGTAGTTACTCTTTCAGAATGACCTCGAGTATATGGATCTTTTGCTTCTATAGCCTGAGCCAGGGCTTTGATAGTCCCGATAAAAAAATCTTGAAGTTCTTGATAAAGTCTGGCATTCTGAATACCAACTGCTGCTTGATGAGCTATTCCTTCAAATATCTTTAAATCTTCATCAGAAAATTTATCCCTTCCTATACTATTTAAGACTTGAGCTACACCTATTATTTCATCTTTTACTTTCAAAGGCACACATAACATATTTTTAGTCTTATAACCTGTCTTCTCATCTATCTCTTTGCAGAAACGAGGGTCTTCTTGAGCATTTTCTATTTTTAGAGCTTTTCCCTTTTCTGCTACCCAACCAGCAATTCCACTCCCCTTAGCCATTCTTGCCTTTTCTACCTTATCCCCTTTTTCTCCTAATGCCACCTCAAAGACAAGCTCTCCGGTCTCTTTATTTATAAGCAAAAGAGAAGAAGCTTCTCCTCTTAATACTTCCTCGGCCCGAATCATTGTCTCTTTAAGAACTTCGCTTAATTTTAAAGTGGAATTTACTGACTGGGAAATCTTTAAAAGAGCGTCTAACTCCTTTATTTTCTTATTTACCCTTTCTAAAAGGCAAGTATTATTAATAACTACTCCTGCTTGATTAGCAAAACCAATCAATAATTCTTGGTCGGTGAGGGTAAATGACTTTTGGCTATTTAAGACTTCTATCACCCCTATTACTTTTTCCTTAACCTTTATAGGGACACAAAGAATATCTTTAACTTGATAACCTAAGTCTAAAGCCATTTTCTTTTTGAAATCTTCGCTCTTCTCTGCCTCAGAAACAATTAAAGCTCTGCCCTCTGAAGCTACTCTTCCCACTACTCCTTCGCCTATCTTGATTCTATATCCGATAAGTTTTTCTGCTTTTCCTCCTTTAGCTACCTCAAAGACAAGCTCTTCTTTCTCTTCATCTACTAAAAGAATAGAACCTGCCTTTGTCTCTGTAACCTTCAAAGCAGAATCCATAATCAGATCGAGCAATTTGTTTAAGGGTAGAGAAGAGCCTATTGCAAAACTTATTTCTTCCAAGGCTTTAGCTTGAAGACTTACTTTCTTTAGTTTTTGGCTTAGATCTACCATTTGATCGTTAATTACCCTTAATTCTTCTTCAAAAAACGAACCTAACCCTTTTTCAGATAAGTTTTTCATTTATTTTATCTCCTTTTGATTAAAGAACTATTTACTTTTAAAATATTATTTACAAATCCAGATCTTCTCTCTTTGAAGTTCTTATAGAGACATCAATTAACCCAAAACTTAAAGCAATTACCGAACCACAATGATAGGCAAGAAAGTCTGATTGAGAGGTAGCATTAAGCATAACTCTAATATAGTTGACTAAAAGCCCTAAAACTAAACCAAGAAGAATAGGATCAGAAAACATTCGGAAATACTTTAAACTAATCTTAATTACATAAAACGAAAGACATAAATAAGCTACCAGCCCTACCATCCCTGTCCTACATAAGATATCTAAATATCCATTATGACCTACCCCTAATTTCTCTAATAAGACTACATCTCCTTCTTGCCTTAAATCAAAACCAATGTAGTAAGGAAATCCATTTCCCCAAAAAGGATGTTTTTTAAAGACTTCCATCCCTTTTTTTGCTTCCCAGTAACGATACTTAAAACTATCTTCTTTAGTTGTCTTGGTAAATAAACCAACAAATCTTTCCTTGGCAAAACCAAGAAGCGATTTTGACCCTCCTTTAGTAAATAATGGAGTAAGACTAAGAGCCACAGACACCAATAAGGCAAGAACCATTAAGACAGCCACATATTTTAAAAGATACCTCTTGGCATATTGATTAGAAAGAAGGTAAATCAAGCATAGCCCAATGATGGAGGTTAGCCAAAGCATCCTTCCAAAGGTAAGAATAATGGTTAGAAGAAAAAGAAGCGAAAGAATAGTAAAGATTAAACGTTGCTTTTTATCCCTCGTATTAATGAGCGTCGTTAAAGCAATAAAGAATAAGGCTGAGACCAAGTAAGGACCATCAGTGCAGATCCTTCCTTTGCCTATAGAAACAGTCTCTATTCCTATATCATATGCCCGTAGCTCCCTGACCACTACACTAAAGACAGGAGCAGTAAAATACTTAGCTCCTCCAAATAAGACCATAAAAGCAAATAAAAGAGTAATCACCACCCCTAGGCCATAAAGAAGACAAAGCAGTCTCTTTAGTTGGCCTTGATCTCTTATCGTCAAGATAACCAAGAAGAAGATAATATGATAAAAACAACTTCGCAAAGTATTTGCTGTTTCAGTAAAACCAAAACCATAAGCTAAGCTAAGATAGATAGAAAATCCCCAGATAAAGAATAGTATTAAATATGGTAGAAAGAAGAAAGATTTAATCTGAAAAAAGTTGGGGTCTTTAATATTCTTAATAATCAATATGGCGATAGTCAACAAGATTAAGACTTCCCCTGGCAGGAGGCTGGCTTCACCAAATAAAGGAAGGCGAGGAAGATTCTCAATTTTAAAAAAAGTAACGTTAAAGGTAATTAAAGCAATCACACTTATTTCTGGATACTTATAAAGTAAGACCAAGAAAGCTAAACCTAAAAAAGATGAAATAAGGGCTAAAGGAGAAAAAAAGACTAAGAAAAGACTTAAGAGAGGAATACCCAATAAGAAAATTAAAAAAATAAAAGACTTAGATTCAGTAAAGTAGAGAATCTTCATAGACAAAGAATGGTTAACCATAACTTATCTACATAACTCCTTAATAACTTCTTCCTTAATACCTTCCCAAATATCTTCTTTCTGCAAGTCTTCTTCTTTTTTTACGGGAAGAGAGGAAGGCTTTTCTTCTTTTAAGGTCTTTTCTTCTTTAATTTCTTCCCCTGTTACTTCTTTTTTTACAGGAAGTTTTACAGGAAGAGAGGCAGGTTTTTCTTCTTTAGGTTTTTCTTCTTTAATTTTTTCCTCTGTTACTTCTTTTTTTACAGGAAGAGAGAAAGGCTTTTCTTCTTTTAAGGTTTTTTCTTCTTCGAGATATTTTTTTAATTCCGGATATTCGTCTAGAGTCTTATACTTTTTTTCTTTAAAACCATACTTTTTTTTAAAGTACTCATAAGTATCAGGATCATAAGCATAATCTGACCAACCTTCATTAAAAGCCATTTCTTTCTTAGGAGACTTAAAAAAAGGGTCTTCTTTGTAGCTATCTTCTTTGTAGCTATCTTCTTTATAAATCTCAACTTTATAAGTCTCAAGAGGCTCTCTTTCTTCAAGAGCCAATGATTTTCTTTCTTCTTTTAATTCACGAGAAACTTTGGGCTTTTCAGGTGGAGTAATCTTTCTTATCATAGTCCAAGCACCTTGCCTTCGTTCTTCTCTTAAGGTAAGTTCCTCTTCATCTTTAAAAAGATCTAAATTCACATAATCCTCAAAATCAAGCCTTTTCTTAACTTTTTCTCTTTGAACATTCTTTGGATCTTTAGCCATTTTAGATACTTCTGGATATTTCTTAAGATAATACTCATATTCAGGATAAGTAGTCTCTTTAGCTTTATCTTTAAATTTCTCTATCTTAGAAATAGGAGCTTTTTTTTGGGGAATCTCTTCTTTTTTAGGCAATTTTTTTTCTTTAGCTAACTTAGTCTCTTTAGCTAACTCAGGAAGTAGTTCTTGGTTTATCTTTGGTCTTTCCTCTGGAGGACTTTTGCTCTCTTTTTTTTTATCTTGTTCTTTATCTTGATAAGTAAGATCCTCTTTCGCCTTTGGCTTTTTAACCTTTTCTTCAACTTTTAGACCAAATTGGTATAATAAAGAAATGTAGTGACTATTACCTAATTCCTCATTATAAGGAACAAAAGCATAACTAAGAGCAAGGTCGCCATACTTAATTCCAAACCCTCCCCCAAATCCATGAGCATATTTGGCAGGTCCATTCTGGTAACCTAATCTAAGAATAAAGTTTTCTCCTAAGGTATATTCATGCCCTAAATGAAGATTAATCTTACCATCATTAGGTATATTAATATCTAATCCGGTAATCATAGCCTCGTCTAAGTATTGGTAACTTAGGCCCAATTTTAAATTTAAAGGAAGTTTATCTTCTGTCTTATCAAATTTAACCTTAGTTCCTAAATTTTGGAGAGAAACTCCGTATCTTAATCCTTCCACACCACTCTCCTTTAAAAGACCCAAATCCAAAGCCACACTCTTAGAAACAAAGCTGGAAAGTCTTTGATAAATAAGTTTAACATTAGTTCCCATAAAAGCATCTTCATCTTCAGTCAAACTTTGAGCATAAGAGAGGCTAAGTAAGGTATCCCCGGCAGAAAAACTACCTAATTCATTACCTTCTTTATCCCACTTAGTAAATCTTCCCATATGCAAACAAGAAAGACCACCAGCTAAGATCCGAGAAGGAGAAAGTCGCTTAGCATATCCTAAATATTCATAACTAATATCATCAAAATAATCTAAGTGCATAAAGTTTAATTCTTGATTAGTGATAAAATTTAATCCGGCTGGATTATGAAACATCGCTTCGAGATCATTCCCCAGGGAAATGTAAGTTTCTCCCAAAGCTAAAGCTCTCGCCCCTATGCCTATCTTTAAAAAAGTTGCTCCCGTGGTTCCTAGATCTTCTTTAGAAGCAGGTAAATAAGAAGGCCAGACAGATAGATAAACAAAGATTAACATTATATTTAGTAAGTATTTCATTTATTTCTAAGGAACTCAATCTTTAAGCTGGTAGGATTAAGCCATTTTTATAAGTATTTCATTTATTTCTAAGGAACTCAATCTTTAAGCTGGTAGGATTAAGCCATTTTTATAAGTATTTCATTTATTTCTAAGGAACTCAATCTTTAAGCTGGTAGGATTAAGCCACTTTTATAAGTATTTCATTTATTTCTAAGAAACTCAATCTTTAAGCCGGTGGGATTAAGCCATTTTTAAAGGTTTTTAAATACTCTTGGCTGACGATGATAAAGATGCTAAACAAAAACCCTCCAAAAAGTCCCACCATGGCATTTAAAGTCTTCTTAGGTTTAGCAGGAAGACGAGAAATTATAGGTGGATCAATAACTCTAATATAAGTAAACTTCATAGTTTTAGCCATTAAAGCTTGTTCCTTTTTTTCTCTAAGAGTGGAAACTATTCTTTCTTGGGTATCTACATCTCTCTGTAATTGGGTTAAGTTAGCATATTTAGCAGGTAATTTACTTAATCTCTCTCGATGAGAATTAATCCTTTTTAATAAGGTATCTTCTTTGGCTTTTAAAGAATTAATCTCAGTTTCTAAATTAATTAAAAGAGAGACTAAATTTTGGTAATTATTAATCGCCATATCAGGCAGATAAGGAGTAACAGAAGGAATAATTTCTTTGATGGTATTCATAACTATTCCTTTTAGTTCTTCTTTTTTATCCCTAATAAGATTTTCTACCATTAAAATTTCCTTTTCATCTTGGGGAATCTGGCTTAAAAGTTTAGTTCTTTTTAATTCTAAATTTACCAATTCTTCTTTTAAAGAAAGAACTTCTGGACGGTTGCTCATTAACGTCGAGGAAGCCAAATCTTTATTTTGTTTAATAATCTCTTTGCGAACCTCCACTAATCTTAATTCAGAGGACTTCCTCTCGGCTGTAGTTTGGTCATATTGCTCTTCTAATCGAGATAAGGTCCCTATGCTTTCCCGACTTTCCTCAATAGGTTCAGTAATCTTACTAATTTCTTTAAAATTCTTAAGTTGTCCTTCATGAAAAGATAATTTATCTTTAGCCATCTTTAATTGTTTCTCAATAAGTAAAAACATATCCTCAGTTTCACTTTCTTTAAAACTAAGATTTAACTTCATAAATTCCCTTAAGATAACATCATTGACTTGGTAAGCCACCTTAGGGTCATTGGCAAAGGTAGTTAAACTTATCAGGTTTGTTCCTTCAATAATGTTCACCGCAATTATCTCTTGAAGTTCTTTTACTATTCCTTGAAAGATTTCTTCCTTGGTAATAAGAGGAATTTTTTTACCCAGTAAACTATAAACTACCGCTTTAATCTTATAAGTAAGTTCTTTAGTGGGGTCATAACTATCGGCTAACTTTAATTCCCTAACTGCTTTTTCAATTAAAGTACGAGATTTTATTAATTCTGATTGAGTAAAGACTTCATTTCGTAAACTTGGGGAAGGAGGAGGCATAAATAAAGATAATTTCTCAGTCTTATCTTCCACTAAGATAACAGAGGTTGACTTGTAAAGAGGTGGAAGTAAAAAACTAATTATTAAAACAAACAAGGAGGTCAGAAATGTAGAAAAAAATATTAAATATCTTCTCTTCCAAAAAAGCAAAAGGTAGTATTGAAGAGTAGGTTGACTTAAATCTTGACTATTCATTTATAAAGTTCTCTAATATTATAAGTAGTTCCTGTTCAAGGAATTATCCCACAGCTTGTGGTGGCTTAATATTCATTTATAAAGTCATTTATAAAGTTCTTTAATATTATAAGTAGTTCCTGTAGCATAAAAAATCGTCATAAGAAGAGGCATAGCTTGGTCTAAGATCTTATTAAGTTTACCTAATTTAGTAGGAGGTAAATAAACAATATCTCCTTGCTGAAGAATAACTTCATTAAGATGCTCTGGTTTTAAAGCTAAATCCTTTAAGTCAACATTGATAATCTCTATTCCTTTTTCTGTTTGTCGAATAACTTTAGTAAATGGCAACATGGCTGAATCTTTAGGATTTCCAGCTAAGATAATGGCTTTTAAAAGAGTTAACTTATCTTCGAGAGGATAAATACCAGGATTTTTAACTTCTCCAATCATATAGACAAAATTATCTTTATTATTAGGAATATAAAGAATGTCATTGGGTTTTAGGAGGATATTATTTTCGTTTTTCTTTAAGTTTAAAAGACTGTATAAATCAAGGGAAACTACCCCTACTTTTTCTCTAAAGATCAGAGCCTTTCTCGTATCCGCATCAGGTAAGAATCCTCCGGCCCAAGAAATAGCTTCTAAGACTTTAATATCACGATCTAAAGTAAAGACCCCTGATTTATTAACCTGTCCGATAACAGAAAATTGAGGATATTGAAATTTTTGGACAATTATTG
This sequence comes from bacterium, assembly GCA_018830565.1. Classification (NCBI taxonomy): domain Bacteria; species bacterium. Next base: position 8,485 of record JAHJRX010000013.1, read on the forward strand.
TAACTTTAGGCTGGGGGAAAAAAGAAGAAAGTTTCTGGGTAATAATGTCATCTAATTCCTTGGGTGTCAGGCCAACGGCTATAATTTCATCAATTAAAGGAAAGGAGATCTTTCCATCAGGTCGAATAGTTAAAATCCGTGATAAGTCTTTATATTCCCAGACCAAGACTTCAATAGTATCACCTGTTTTGAGAGTATAATCTTCTGCCCTTAAATAACCATAATCTTTAAATAAAGGACTTATAAGTAAAGAATCTATCAGCAAAGAAATAATTATTAAAGTAATTTTAATAGAAGTCATCTTTTTCATCTTTATCTCATTAATTGCTTAAATGCTTAAAGTTGGTTCTTAAGATTTAGATAACTATAGATAAAAACAAGATTTATCTTTGAACCACCAAGCTCATTATTAAATTAATGCTTAAAGTTGGTTCTTAAGATTTAGATAATTATAGATAAAACCCTTACTTTAATTAAAAGTATATAAGCTATTATCTCTTTTGTCAATCTTTTATCATTCCTGACCTTACTCCTTGCTTTTTACTCTTTTGAGAAGATGTTTTACATTAACCACTAAATCGTTGGAATAGGCGTAAAGACTTGAGCCAATTAAAAAAACAACCTCACGACCATAAAACTCTTTTAACTGGCCAATATTTTCAATATCTAAACCTCCGGCAATCACTGGAAATGCTTGCTTAAGATTACCCATCTCCTTTTTTAAAGCCAGATCTACCCTCTGGCATATTTCTTTTGAAAAAGGGAAACGTCCTCCATAATTTGGATAAATGACCAAATCAGCGCCAGCCAAACGCATTAGATCTCCTAATATTACCTCATGGGAAAAGCCGCTATCAAGATTAAATAATGTTCCTACAAAAGCAGGGTGAGCCATAATGGGCAAAGATAGATCCTTATTCTCGGCTAAATAACGCATAAAGTCCAGTCCCACGATTAAAGGTGAGATTAATATTCCTCCAATCCCCATCTCTTTTGCCCACTTAATATGGGCTAACATCTTTTCGTAACGATCGGTAATATTAGGAAGATAAATGACCTTTTTTCCAGTCTCTATTTCTGCTTTATTTATGGCTTCCAGACACCGTTTTACCCTTTCTTTAAAAGGACAAAAAGGATGATCGACTAAACCATAATCATCTTTAATAAAATCAACCCCACCCAAGCTAAGTTTATAGGAAAATTCGGCCAGTTCTTTTGGTCCTTTTCCCATAGGCTTTAAAGCTGCGGCTATTAAGGGCCTATCTTTTACCCCTAAGATCTTTCTTATCCCTTCTATCCCAAATCTTGGACCTGAAAAATGAGCTAAAAGTTCTTTAGAAAGGCTAATATTGACAACCTTTATAGATGCTTTAAGAGAGATATTTCCATATAAAATACTCATCAGTTGAGGTAATTGATAGCCAGTTATTTGGTGGTGATAATTAATCATTACCTCAAAGATATTAGCCGAGACTTGACTTATTTTTTTCACCTGACCAATAATATTTTCTTTTATCCAACTATCTTGAATAAGTTCTTCAATAACTTCTACCGTTTGTTCTAAGCAAATATCATTAGCGATGGCCTCAATCTGATCTTTAGAGGCCTTAATTTGATAGGTCACAAAAAACTGGTCTTGATCTTTCATCTCTCTAAAAACTTTTCTTAAATTTAAAATAACAAGATAACTCTCGCTAATGCTTAGACTTGCTCATATTTCGGTGGTGTCTGCATAGCTAAGCTATTTTCAAACACCACTTAATTTTTTCAAATTTTATAAGACAGGTTAGGATTTAACTGAAAGATTGATGAGTCATTACTACCTTCTCGACAATGCTTTCGCTATCTAACTTATACTTTTTAAGTAAGTAATCTGGACTACCTGGTATAGCAAATTCATCTTGCAAGCCCATTCGTATCAGGCGCATCCTAAGTCCCTCTTCGGCAATGACCTCAGCTATTGCTGAACCAAGCCCCCCTGTAGTCAGGTGATTTTCTACCGTAATAACTACCTTAATATCTTCTCCTAAGTTAATAATAGCTGTCTTATCTATTGGTTTAATGGTCGACATCTGAAGAAGAGTAGGAAATATCTTTTCTTGTTCTAATTTCCTTACCGCTATCAGCGCTTCTTTAAGCATCATACCAGAGGTAATAATGGCCACATCTTTTCCTTCTTGAAGACAAGTAGCTTTACCAATCTGAAATTGATACTTCACCGGGTCAAAGATGATCGGAACTTCTCGTCGAGCCATTCGAATATAAACTGGCCCTTGATAGGCAGCGATTATTGGTATAGCTTGCCTGATTTCTGTGGAATCAGCTGGATCAATCACCGTCATATTAGGTAAAGTGCGCATCAAAGAAAGATCATCCACGGCTTGATGGGTAGGACCAAGTCGCGAAGCTAAACCTGGAAGAGTTCCCACTAATTTAACATTTATCTTTTGCATGGCAACTTGAACACATATTTGCTCATAAGCTCTTCGCGTTATAAAAACTCCAAAGCTATGAACAAAAGGAATCTCTCCTTCGATAGCTAATCCTACAGCAATATTGACTTCATTTTGTTCAGCTACTCCAATATTAAAGAACCTTTGGGGGAACTTTTCTTTAAACTCACCAATCTCGGTAGAATTAGCTAAGTCTGCCCCTAAGACTACTATTTTAGAATTTGCTTCTCCTATGGCTACCAAAGCTTTTTGATAAGGGGCAAAATCTTCTCCTATCTCTTTCAATAAACACTTACATCTCTGCATCCCAATCTCCTATTAATTCATAAGAAGCTTTATCTTTTAAGATCTTATTTAATCGAGTGTAATGAAAATTTAGACTATTTTCTAAGAAAGAGATCCCTTTTCCTCTAACGGTATTGCCTATCAAGAGAAAAGGTTTCTCTCTCTTTAAAGAAAATTTATCTAAAATAGCTACAATTTCAGCTATATTATGACCATTTACTTCTTCTACTTCCCAACCAAAAACTCGATATTTATCTCCCAGTGGCTCCATATTCATTACTTCTTTGGTTGGTCCGTCTACCTGAAAACCATTCTTATCTATTAAAGCCACTAAATTATTAAGCTTAAAATGCACCGCCGAAGTAGCTGCTTCCCAGATCTGTCCTTCATTTTGTTCGCCATCGCTCATCATGACAAAGATACGATGTTTTTTCTTTCTGAGCTTGGCATGAAGAGCCATTCCTACTCCTACCGAAAGGACTTGACCCAAAGAACCACCGCTAATTTCTACACCAGGCAAGGTATGACGATGAGAGATTAATTCTAGAGGAGAATTGTTTTCTTTAAAGGTAGATAAGAGCTTGGGATCAAAATAGCCAAGGTCAGCCAGGATGGTATAAAGCAGAAGAGCATAGTGGCCTGGAGAAAGAAGAAAACGATCCCGTTCTTCCCAATTAGGCTTAAGGGGATCGCACTTCAAGTAACGATAAAAAAGAGCAGCCATTAAGTCAACACCCGAAAGGGCTTGAGCAAGGTAAGCTCCTCCTGTCTGGTAAGTAAGATCAATTAGCTTTTTCTTGAGACTTTGAACCTTATTTTTAAGTTCTTCAATAGAAAAATGGTTCATTTAAAACCCCTTTTTATCTATCTTTAGATGTTCCAGAGACCTATTTAATCTCTTCTTATTCTTAATCTAAGGAAGGTGATTGCATCTTATTTTTAGAACCCTCTCTTGTCAAGGGAATTTTACCAGATGCCCAGCTAATATAAAAATGACTTGACAGAATAGAAAAAGGTTTCTATTATAAAAGATAAGTTTATTGTTACGGGAACCGTTTTAGCTAAACGTTTACAGGAAGAAGGAACTAAAAAATGGTCTCAAATGTTATCTTTTCTCCACCAGAAGTATTTTCATCTCATGCTCATCTTAAAAGTTTAAAAGACTACCAAGTTCTCTATGAAGAATCCATAAATAAGCCTGATGAATTTTGGGCAAAACAAGCTTTAGAAATTGATTGGATTAAGAAATGGGATCAAGTTTTGGAATATGATTTTACTAAACCCAAGGTCCAGTGGTTTGTTGGGGGCAAGCTAAATGTATCAGCTAATTGCCTTGATAGACATCTTAAGACTTTTCGTAAAAACAAAGCTGCTCTTATTTGGGAAGCAGAAGACGGTGAAAGTAAGACTTATACTTATCAAGAACTTTACTATTTGGTCTGTCGATTTGCTAATCTTTTAAAGAAAAAAGGAGTTAAAAAAGGAGATCGAGTTTGCTTTTATCTACCTATGATCCCAGAACTTGCTATTGGTATTCTTGCTTGCAGCCGGGTAGGAGCAGTCCACAGTGTGGTCTTTGGTGGTTTTAGCGCAGAATCCTTAAAGGAAAGGCTTAACGATTGCCAAGCTAAAGTTTTAGTCACTTCTGACGGAAGCTTTCGCCACGGCAAAGTAATTCCGCTCAAAAAAAATGCAGATCTAGCTTTGGAAAACTCTCCTTCTGTCAAAAGTTGTCTTGTGGTTAAAAGAACAAACACTTCTGTTAATATGACCTTTGGCCGTGATACCTTTTGGGAGGAAGAGATGAGAACCGTCTCTTCTGTCTGCGAACCAGAACCACAAGACTCTGAAGATCCACTCTTTATCCTTTATACTAGTGGTTCTACCGGAAAACCAAAAGGACTACTTCATACCACCGCTGGATACTTGGTTTATGCCCAAACTACTTTTAAGTATATCTTTGACTACCACGAAGAAGACACTTATTGGTGTACGGCTGATATTGGTTGGATTACAGGGCATACTTATATTGTTTATGGACCATTAGCTTGTGGAGCAACCAGTCTTATGTTTGAAGGCACCCCTAACTACCCCTCTCCAAATAGATATTGGGAAATAGTAGAGAAGTACCAAGTAAATATCTTTTATACTGCCCCAACTGTTATCCGAGCCTTAGCCAGGGAAGGTGAAGAATGGGTAAATAAACATGACCTCTCTAGCCTTCGTCTTTTAGGCTCAGTAGGAGAACCAATTAACCCTGAGGCGTGGTTATGGTATTATCGAGTAGTAGGTAAAGAAAGGTGTCCCGTTGTTGATACTTGGTGGCAGACAGAAACAGGAGGTATTCTTATTACCCCTTTGCCTGGAGCTATGACCCTTAAACCTGGTTCAGCCAGTAAGCCTTTCTTTGGAGTAAAACCAGCCATCTTAAAAAAAGACGGAGAAGAAACTTTGGTAAATGAAGAAGGAGCTTTAGTGATTAAAGCACCCTGGCCAGGAATAGCTCGTAGTATTTATGGGGACAGCGATAGATTTCAAGCTACTTATTTTTCACAATATTTAGGTAATTACTTTACCGGAGATGGAGCTCGCCTTGATGAAGATGGAGATTATTGGCTTTTGGGTCGGATAGACGATGTCATTAATGTCTCAGGACACCGTTTGGGCACCGCTGAGATTGAAAGTGCTTTGGCTCTCCATTCAAAAGTAGCCGAAGCCGCGGTAGTTGGTTTTCCCCATGAAATTAAAGGACAAGGCATTTATGCTTTTGTCATCTTAAAAGCTGGTCTTAAACCCGAAGAAGGACTAAAAGAAGAACTTGTCCTCCAGATAAGAAATCAAATAGGTCCTATTGCTAAACCAGACAAGATTCAATTTACCGAAGTTCTTCCTAAAACAAGATCAGGCAAGATCATGCGACGAATCTTGCGAAAAATTGCTGAGGGAAAGATAGATGAGATAGGAGATACCACCACCCTAACCGATTCTTCGGTGCGGTGGTCGAGCATTTAATAAAAGAAAAAGATAAATCTTAATTGAGGAGGGATCTTTTATGCAGTATATCTTGATCTTTGATGCTAAA
>JAHJRX010000014.1 GCA_018830565.1 bacterium
AGAAAGGTGCATATTCTTCCATTGGATCACCCTTGGAGGAAGTTTAAAATAAACCCATATAAAAGATCATTTTTATCTAATACAAAATAGGACATTTCTATTTAACGGAAAACAGGACATTTTCATTTTGCTGTTACAAAATCTTGATTTTTACTTGACAACTTTGTGGTTATTCTTGTATCTTAAATAAAGAAAAAAATTTTAACGTCATGAGAGCAAAGATGACTGATTCTTTAATTGACCTTTCGGAATTAAAAAATACTAATCCTTACGGAGATAATATCCCTCAAGTTGAATGGTCAGAAATACTTTCTAACCAGTTAGGGAATGCTTCTTGGGCTTTAGATGTAGCTCCTAATCAGAGAAGGATATTAAGCGATCCTGAAAGACCTTTAGCAGAAAGAGAAAAAGCAGGAGAAGCTCTTCGGGCTATTCGTGGTATCCACGCTATTCAAGATCAAACCTGGCTCTTTGTGGCTAAAGAAGTCCAAAAATTAGAAAAGTATGGAGCGACTAAAGAAGAAGGGATATATCTTCGAGGTCTTATTGAAAAGATAGGTGAGCTTTATTTTCTCTTTATCGTGAAACTTATCGCGGAGAAAGATTTTCACGAATGGTTAGAAAAACTTAAGGAACCACTAAGAGAGATTGAAGATCATATTAAAGACCGCCAGAAGATCATTCAATTCATGGAAGAGCAAGTAAAAGAAATTAAATCAAGGCTAAAAAACCAGGAGCTCTTAAAAAAAGCTTTTAGTGCTTTTATGGATGAGATTAAAGACGCCTCGATCTCTTCATTGAGTATTCCTAACATTGGCTTAAGTTCTTTAGATAATAATCTCTTCTTGCTTTATGAAGAAAGTAAAACTAATGTCACTAATTTTAGTAAAGGACTTGGAAAAGTAGTAGAGTCTGAATCTAAGATAAAGATGCGTTATCGGGTTCAAGAAGCCGACAAGCTCATTAGAGCAAATCTTGTCTTTGGAAGTGATGTGCCCGTAAATAAGGTTACTCAATTATATCAATATATGTTAGATTTCATAAATACTACAACGGTAGAAGAAGACTCCGAATTCCAAAATGAGATTAATGAATTAATCTTAGTCTGGGAAAAAAAGATGCGCAAAGAGCTTTCTAAATTCCAATGGCCTTCTGTCTTTAAAGCTAAGGAAAGAGTAAGTAAGTAATTAAGCTTTTTCTCCTACTCCGTAATCTTCTTTTACTTCTTTAATAATTACTTCAACCATTTCACCAACCAGATCTTTTTTACTTCTGACCCCCACTCTAAAGTAGTTACTACTGTAGCCAAAATAAAGTTCCGTCGAAGGTTGATACTCTTCAATTAGGACCACTACCTTCTTTTCTTTAAATCTTTGCAGAAAAGATTGCTTATTTTGTTGAGATAACTGGTGAAGCAATTTACTTCTTTGCTGCTTAACCTTTTCCTCAACCTGAGAAGGCATCAAGTAAGCCTTAGTCTGGGGTCGGGGAGAATATTTAAAGAGATGAACTCTGCTAAACTGTAGTCTTTTTACTAAGTGATAAGTTTCTTGAAAGTGGCTTTCTTCTTCTCCGGGAAAACCAACTAAGATATCGGTAGTGAGGCCAATTTCTGGAGTTTTTTCTCTTAAGTAATTCACTAATTCTTCATATTCTTGAGGAGAATAATGGCGAGCCATTTGTTTAAGAATATAGCCACTTCCACTCTGTAAAGGAATATGGAAATGCTTGCAAACTTTAGGATTCTTAGCCATCAAGTCAATTAATTCTTCATCTATGTCTGGAAAATTAATCGAGCTTAACCTTATTCTCAAAAGGTCTGAGTTTTGGCAAAGTTCTTTTATCATCTCAGCTAAACTAAGTTTTGGAAAAAAGTCCTTTCCATATTGACCTAAATTTATTCCGGTAAGGACAATCTCTTTAAAACCTTTCTGAGTGAGTTCTTTAACTTCTGCTTCTATTTCTCTAAAAAGCCTACTACGACTACTTCCGCGAAGATGGGGAATAAGGCAATAACTACAGGAATTATTACACCCATCTTGGACCTTAACCAAGGCTCTACTCTTTTGTTGAAAATCTTTGATAAATAAAGGTTGGTAAGTTTTTTCTTTTTCTTGATTAAAGTTTTGATCTTGTTGATATTGAGGAGAAAAGATAGTCTTTTTTCTTTCTTGATTAAGTTCTTGATTAAGGTTTTGATCTTGTTGATATTGGTTAAATAGCTTATCTTTTTCTTGATTATCAACAACCAAGACACCTTTTTTCTTAAAGATCTCTTCTGGCAAATAACGAGCATAACAACCAGTAATAATAATTTTAGCTTCTTTATTTTTTTGGCTAACTTTTTTAATTATTTGTCGTGATTCTTTCTCACTCTTCTTAGTAACCATACAAGTATTAATCACATAAACATCAGCTTTTTCTGAAAAGTTGACCAAAGTAAAATCCGAAGCTTGAAATTGCTCTTTAATAGCTTGGCTTTCATATTGATTAACCTTGCAGCCTAAAGTAGCCACAGCTAAACTCTTCTTTAAGCCTTGGTTAGAAAATTTCATTGCTCCATTCTCTTTTCTTCATTCTCCTGTTTTAATTAAACATAGGGCCCGGTCAATTCTTTTTAAAACCATCTCTTGACCTAATAAGTAAATAACTTCAAAGATTCCTGGGCTAGCGGTCTTACCGGTAAGAGCTACTCTTAAAGGATGAATGATCTCCTTTGCTCCAATTTGAAGTCCTATCATTAATTCTTTAATAGCTTCTTCCACATTCTTTTGATTAAAGTTAGAGATTTGAGAAATAGCTTCTCTAACTTTCATTAAAATTTTAATTACTTCCTCCCTATCTAAATACATCTGAGCAGCTTCTTCTTCTATCTCTATATCTTCTTTAAATAAATAATCAGCTTGGGAAAAGATTTCATTAATCGTCTTTACTCGTGTCTGGTAAAGAAGAGCTACTTCTTGGTACCAATTATCTCGAGAAAAAACATAATTCTTGGTCTTCTTAAGAAAGCCTATCAAGTTTTTAGTTAATTCTTCAACCCTTAGCTTTCTAAGATACTCACCGTTCATCCAGAGCATCTTTTCATAATCAAAGATAGCTGGATTTTTACTTAAGCCCTTTAAAGAAAACTTTTTTAGCAATTCTTCTTTAGAAAAGATTTGTTGACTATCAACTGTAGACCAACCCAATAAAGAAAGATAATTAATTAAAGCCTCGGGAAGGTATCCTTCTTTCTTAAAATAAGTAAGAGAAGTAGCCCCGTGTCTTTTAGAAAGTCTTTTTTTATCCAGACCTAAGATCATAGAGAGATGGACAAATTTAGGAAGTTTAAAATCCAAGGCTTTAAAGAGCATAATTTGCCTGGGAGTATTAGAGATATGATCATCTCCTCTAATGACATGAGTAATTTCCATCAAAGCATCATCAACAACTACCGAAAAGTTATAAGTAGGATTTCCATCTGATTTCATAATGACAAAATCAGAGATGGTCTCGTTTGAGAAGCTGATCTTATCCCTAACTAAGTCAAAAAATTCAGTCACTCCCTCTAATACTTTAAACCTTACTACTTTAGGCTTGATAGAGGCTTCATATTCTTTAATCTTTGAAGTAGCTAAATCTTTACAGTGACATCTATACTTAGAAACATCGCCTTCTCTTGAAAAATCTTCTTTTATTCTTTCTTTATCTTTAGCTGGACAATAACAGTAATAAGCTTTGTCAGCCTTAATAAGCTTTTGGGCATATTCTTGGTAAATTTTAATTCTTTGGGATTGAAAATAAGGTCCTTCATCCCACTCTAAACCTAACCATTTTAAGCTTGCTAAAATATTATGCAAGGACTTCTGAGTAGATCTCTTGACATCAGTATCTTCAATCCGTAAGATAAACTTTCCTTGATGTTGGCAAGCATAAAGCCAGTTATAAAGAGCAGTTCTTACTCCTCCTAAATGCAGATATCCAGTAGGACTTGGGGCAAATCTAGTTCTAATCAACTTCTTCCTCCAAAATCTCTTTCTCCTATAGTGGCTATGTTAGCCATCCCAATTTCAAACTAGTTCTAATCAACTTCTTCCTCCAAAATCTCTTTCTCCTATAGTGGCTATGTTAGCCATCCCAATTTCAAACTAGTTCTAATCAACTTCTTCCTCCAAAATCTCTTTCTCCAAAATCATCGATAAGATGTTCATGCCACATAATAAGAGCATCTTCTCGGTTATCTTGATAATACTTTTTTCGAATGGCTACAGGTTTAAAACCAAATTTTTGGTAAAAATTCTGAGCTGCTTGATTAGACTGGCGAACTTCCAAGGTGGCTCTTTTAGCTGCTTTAAAAACGGCTAATTTAAGTAAAGCATCAAGAAGTTGCTCTCCAAACTTTTTTCTCCGATAATAAGGAGAAATAGCCAGATTAACTAGATGAGCTTCGTCAAAAATAAGCCAAAATCCACCGTATCCTACTACCTTTTTCATAAACTTAGCTACTAAGAAATAAGACAACTTATTCTTAAATTCATCCAGAAACATCTCTTTACTCCAGGGATCAATAAAAGAAGCTCTTTCGATAACCATTATCTCTTGAAGATCCTTCTTTTCCATAGGAAAAATATCAACTAAGATAACCATTTATTTAAAGATACTCTTAAGTTTTTTTAAGGTCTGGTAAGTAGATTTTAAGATTTTTCCTTCTAAAGGAGTGGTATAATTAGATTCGCTCAGTAAACTTTTCATAATTTCATAATTACTTAAAGCTAAGGCTTCTAAATGATACCCCCCTTCTAATAAGACAACTAATCTTCCTTGGCAACACTCTTCTGATAAAGCAACAAATAAACTACTCATCCTTCCAAAGCCTTCTTCCGTTAATTCAAGGGAAGAAATGCGATCATTTTTATGTCCATCAATTCCAGAAGAAATAAAGATAAAGTCAGGCTTGAATTCTCTTATTTTAGGAATTATAAATTCATTAATTAGATAAAGATAATCAATATCCAAAGCCGCTTCTTCCATAGGAATATTAATAGTATAACCTTGGCCTTTTCCTTCTCCTATCTGGTCTATAAAGCCTACTCCTGGATAAAAAAAAAGAGGGTCTTGGTGAATAGAGATATTTAAGACCTCATTGGTCTGGTAGAATATATCCATCGTCCCATTAGCCGCATGAGCATCCCAATCCATAATACAGATCTTCTTTACCTTATAAACTTCTCTTAAATAATTAGCGGCCACGGCAACATTATTAAAGTAACAAAATCCCTGGGCTTGATTTTTAGTGGCATGATGGCCAGGGGGCCGAATTAAAGCAAAACTATTCTTATATTCTCCCTCGAGTAAGAGCTTGGCAGCTAAAATCGCTCCTCCAGCCGCTAAAAGAGCTACTTGATAAGTATGGGCATTTAAAAGAGTATCAGCATCTATCGATCCTCTTCCTTTAGAAGAAATCTCCTTAATCTTTTTTAATAAATCCTCATTATGGGTTCTTAAAATATCTTCCTCGCTAGCTTGATGAGGAGTGATCAGTTCTACTTTTTCTAAAATCCCCTTCTTTTGGAAAAGATCTAAGGTGGTAGTTAAACGTTCTTTCCTTTCAGGATGAAGAGGAATATCGTGTAAAAGGTAATCTTGATGATAAACCAAAGCTGTTTTAGTCATAATTTGTTCCTTAGACAGAACTTCTTAGGTAAAGAGGCTCAACTTCAAATAAGTTAGCTGCTTTTCCTTCTTTAATCTTTTTTTCACCTAAGCTGGCCACTAAGGAAGCTCTGGGTAAAGAAAATATTTCCGAAAGAAAGATGGCTTTTTCTTTTAAATTTTCTCTTAAAATTTCTTGATAAAGTAAGACTCCGTTGCCTATAAAAATAGTAGGCTCTTTTACTTTTAAAGCTAAATCCAAGGGTGTGAGAAGTAAGTCCTCAGTAATTTGTCTTAATCCTTGATCTTGATATTTAAAGAAAGCAGCATAAACTTCTTTTCTTTTGGCATCAATAGTTGGACAGATAGAGAGATAAGTAAAAGAGATATTGGCCGCTAATACCTCTAAAGAAGAAATCGTAGCCAGAGGAAGATTTAAACTTTGAGCTAATCCTTTAGCGCTGCTTACTCCCACTCTTAAACTTGTAAAAGCACCTGGTCCAACAGAGGTAGAGATTCCTTGGAGGTCTTTTATCTTTAATCCGACATCTTTTAAGACCGTCTTTATCGTTACCATCAGCCAGACCGAATGAGAGCAACTACTTAAGGTATATTCAGCTAAGACTTTTTCATTATCTACTATAGCTAAACTACCGGCCGAGGTAGAAGTCTCTATGCCCAAGACTATCATTTAAACTACCTTCATTAAGAAAGATGATAAGTCTAAAACCTCTATTTCTAAAGCCATTCTTTCTATATTTTCTTTGAGAGTCTTAAAACAAGCAGGACAACAAGTAATAATCTTTTTTACTTTATTCTCAGCTGCTTCTTTTATCCTTTTAGTCGCTAGATCTTGGGCTAATTTTGGATAGCTTTCCCTTAAAGGACCTCCACAACAACGAGATTCTCGATGATGAAGATCAAACTCTAATAAATTAAGCTCGGGAACAGCTTTTAAAAGAAAGCGAGGTTCTTCAAAGACTTCTCCCTGACGACCAAGATGACATCCCTCAAAATAAATTACCTTAGTTGAATATGGTTTAAACTTAAAGTTATTTTGGGAAAATAATTGGTAAAACAACTGACTGGTATGAAAGATCTTAAAATCCTTAGAAAAATTCTCTTTCAAACTATAAAAACATTTAGCACAAGAGGTAAAGATAGTTTTAGCTTCTAAATGTTGAAACAAATCCTTATTTTTACTAACTAATTGTTGAGCCAGCTCTGTCTCGCCTATATATTTCAAAGGTTGTCCGCAACAGTTTTCTATCCCCTCTAAGGTAACAAAATTATAACCCCAAGTTTTTAATATCTTTTGGGTATTTTTAGAAATCTCCTTGGAAAGATAAGAATTATAACATCCGACAAAATATAAATTTTCACTCTTCTTTAATTTTTTCTTTTTATTCTCTAATTCTTCTTCATTTCTTTCTTGACCAAAAGGATTTCCCGTTTTTAAGATATTCTCCCTTATTTTTTGATAAAATAAAGGAAGTAAGTTTTTTTTAGCTATCTCCTCTTTGACCGAAATGACCATTTTACTAACATCTACTCCACCGGGACAACTTATCAAACAAGCTTTACAATTTAAGCAACTAGACATTCTATCGATAAAAATAGGAGAGAGATCTATTTCATGGTAAAGTAAAGCCTTAATTAAACGAAGTCTCCCTCGGGTTCCCATCGTTTCTTCATTGGTAACTCCAAATACTGGGCAAATATCACGACAGTTCCCACATTTATTACACTTAAGAAGCTCATCTTCAAAAACCTTAAGGTGTTCCCCTGAAGTAGTCAAGTTTATTAAATCTCCACTGTCTCTTTAATTTCTTTTAATTTAAAGAATTAAATTACCAGATGATTTAGTAATTGTCAAGCTCTGAAGAGGAAATTTACGAATTCCCCAACTTTGTAAAAAGATAGTAGAAATAGATTATTTTTAGAGAAGAAGTAAAAGAGAGAAAAGAGAAAGTAAAAATATTTAAAAAATAGAGGAGATTTAGAGAGAAGAAATGCCTAAAGAATAAGTGAGGACGGCATATTTTTGTTTTTCTCTCTTTTCTCTTTGACAAAAAAACAAAGTGATAGCCGTCCCCAAAGGACAATTATCAATATAAAGACATTCATTACTTTAAACTAAAAATTCATCAACATTGCGGATATTTGAACCCAAGGAGATTTCAATTCAATTAAGAAAGAACCAAAAATTTTCTATTTAGATCTTTCATTAATCTCCTTTAAGATTTCTTCTAAAAGTTGATCTAACGAAGACATATTGGTCACATTTTTCCGGCAATTCCGCACCGAAATTAAATCTTTTTCAACTTCTTTGTCTCCAATGATAATTAGATAAGGGACCTTATATACTTGAGCTTCTCTAACCTTCAGAGCTATCTTTTCATTTCGATAATCTCTCTCAACCCTAACTTTGACTTGCTTTAATTCTTTTTCTATTTTTTGAGCATACTCTTTATGTCGCTCTGAAATGGTAGCTATCTTTACTTGAACAGGAGAGAGCCATAAAGGAAAGGCTCCTCCATAATGCTCAATTAAAGCTCCTATAAATCGCTCTAAACTCCCTAAAACTACTCTATGAATCATAATAGGTACGTCTTCTCGACCACTGCTATCAATATAGCTTAATTCAAAACGTTGAGGTAGGTTAAAGTCCACTTGAATCGTAGGCCCTTGCCAAGATCGACCTAACGCATCTTTTAACTTTATATCAATTTTAGGACCATAGAAAACTCCTTCCCCTTCATCGATTTTATAAGAAAGACAGCGATTTTCTAAGCTTTCTTTTAAAGCAGCAGTAGCTTTTTCCCAATTTTCTATAGTTCCTACAAATTTCTCAGGACGAGTACTTAAATATACTTCATATTCATGAAAACCAAAAATATTAAGCATGTAAAGAGCAAAATCTATAATCTTATTTATTTCTTCATGTAACTGGCTATCTCTACAAAAGATATGGGCATCATCTTGAGTAAATCCTCTTACTCTAAGTAAGCCATGAAGCACTCCTGATCTTTCATGTCTATAAACAGTTCCTAACTCAAAATATTTTAGAGGAAGTTCTCGATAACTCCGAGTCTTACTTTTATATATTAAGATATGGCCTGGACAATTCATTGGTTTTAACACATATTGTTCCTCTTCTATCTTAAAAAAATACATATTTTCTCGATAAAATTCACTATGGCCAGAGCGATCCCACAAATCTACTTTAGCCATATGAGGAGTTACTACTTCTAAATAATCCCTTTTTTGGTGTTCGCTTCTTAAGAGTTGGCAAATTTCTTGCCTTAAAGTACTCCCGTGAGGATGATAATATATTAATCCTGCTCCCGCCTGGTCATAAATATTAAAAAGCCCTAACTCTCTTCCTAATTTTCTATGATCCCTTTTTTTAGCTTCTTCAAGCTTACTTAAATAGTCACTTAGCTCTTCCTGATTATCAAAGGCACTTCCATAAATTCGAGTAAGCATAGTATTATCTTCATTACCTCGCCAATAAGCTCCGGCCAAAGAAACAAGTTTAAATGCTTTTATGTATCCAGTGCTGGGGAGATGAGGACCTCGACAAAGATCAATGAAATCTCCTTGTCTATAGAAAGAAATTTCATTCTCTTTTATTCCCTCTAAAATTTCTAATTTATAAGCAGCTCCTTGTTGAAGATAGTATATTCTTGCTTCTTCCTTTGACATCAACACCATTTCAAAAGGTAAGTCTTTTTTAATAATCTCTTTCATGCTATCTTCAATCTTGAGAAGATCATCTTCTTTGACGTTTATTACTCCAAAATCAAAATCATAGTAAAACCCATCTTTAATCGCTGGGCCAATTCCAAACTTTACTTCTCCATATAAATTTTTTATGGCTTGAGCCATAATATGAGAAGTACTATGATTGTATATTCTTTTTCCTTCCTCATCTTCAAAAGTAATAAAAGAAACCTTACAGTCTTGATTAATCTTTGTCTTTAAATCTTGCGCTACTCCATTTACTCTTATCGCCAAAACAGTCCTTTTATTAATCTCATTAAGATCATTTAAAATTATCTCTGCCTTGATCCCTTTCTCATATTCTCTTTTAAGATTATCTTCAAATTCAACAATTATTTTATCCACTATTAACCCCTGCTGTCATCTCAACGAATTGATCGGGAAAAAAGTTGAAAGTTTAATACTGGTGGGCGATACTGGATTTGAACCAGTGACCTCTTGCATGTCACGCAAGCGCTCTAACCAACTGAGCTAATCGCCCCTATTATAATTATCAATTATTATAGTAGTTATTAACGAAAACCGGCCATAGAAAATAATACCGAGCAATAAAAGATAAACTTGTTTGCCCTCGAATTAATTTGCTCTATGTCAAATTTTCATTAATAAGCGCTATATTAATCAATTAATAATAATTGATAATTGGAGGCGACGCCCGGACTTGAACCGGGGATAAAGGTTTTGCAGACCTCTGCCTTACCACTTGGCTACGTCGCCACATCACTACTTTAAAGAAGAAACTTATCAAAGCCCCCCAGTTTTGTCAAGGAAAATCGTTCTATCTGGGTAATTAGTTAGTCATTGGTATCTTTAAACCAATCTTCTCAATTTTGCCTTTTTTTTAAGATTACTTATTTAGAAATTAAATTATAATTCCTTCTTTCGAATAGTCTTTTCTTGATAATCTTCTCTAAGTAATAAGAAATCATATTTTTAATATTTTTTCTGTCTTTCTTCCAAGAAATATTCTTAAAATTAAACTCCCAGTTAGCATTCCTTACCCTTTCTTCCATAACTTTAGGATGCAAACCATCAAAATAACGCATTCTAAAAGGAACTTTATAACAATACTCATCACTTTCTAAAACATAATTCTTTTTAATCCATTCATCATTATGATACAGCTTGGCAAAATTAATCATCTTTTTCTTCATTACCTTGGCAGCCCTTGCCCATCCATAGTGATAAATCTTAGCATTAATATGAATCACTTTAAGCTTACGATCCTCTATCCGAAAGCTTTGAGCATCATGCCAAGAACTAACACCAATATTATTTCTTATAATTCTTATCTCTCTTCGATACCAATTTCTTGCAAGGCAAATTGTTTTATAACTTCCATAAAAATGGATATAATCAAATAATAAACCTTCAACATTATAGTTATCTAAATTTACTTCCATGGCTTTCCTTATTGCATCTAGATTGTCTTCATGAACAATTTCATCTGCCTGTAAATAAAAACACCAGTCTCCTTTACAATAAGACAAAGCAATATTTGTCTGTTCGGCTAATATTCTTCCTCCTTCCCTAATATTTAAATTCCACTTACTTTCAATTATTTTTATCTTGTCACTTCTAATAGATTTAATTAAATTCATCGTTTCATCTTCACTATCGCTTACATTAACGATATACTCATCACACAAAGGTAAGATAGAAGTGATAGACTCTACTATAGGATAGCTGTATTTTAAAGCATTTCTAACAAAAGTAAACCCACTAACTTTCATTGCTATTTCCTTATTAAGTCAACCTTTTTAATAATTCTTATTAAAGAATAAATTAATCTTTTCCATAACATCTTTTACCTTTATCTCTCTCATGCATCTATTATCTCCATATTGACATTCCTTTTTTCTACAAGGAGCGCAATCTAAGTCTTTATAGATGAGATATTCTCCATACCCCAAAGGACCATTTCTCTTAGGATTGGACGAGCCATACAAGCCAATGACTGGAGTATTTACTGCTACCGCTAAATGGGTAGGACCGGTATCGCATCCAATGTATAAATGGCCATTTTTAATTATAAAAGCTAATTCTTTTAAAGTGGTTTTACCTACCAAATTTATATAATCAACATTAGTTAAATCTTTTATTTCCTTAGCTAAAGTCCGGTCTGATGCTCCTCCTGTTAAGATTAAGTTAAATTTATATTGCTCCTTTATAGTCTCTATTAATTCTGCAAATAATTCTGGAAACCATAAGTTGACCTTTTTACTTGCTCCAATATTTATTATTAGTTTAAATCTTCTATCTTCAATGATATCTCTATATTTACGAGTAAGGTCAGGAATAAAGAGATCATACTTAATCTTGACATCTTTAATTCCAAGATAATCAGCAAATTCCAAATATTGATAGATAATATGTTTATTATCGCTAAAAGAAGGTATCTTAAGATTAGTAAAGAGATAATTATATTCCTTACACCTCTTTTTATCAAAACCTAATCGATTTTTAGCTTTGCTTAGATAGGTAATTAGTCCACTCTTTAATAAACGTTGCAAGTCAATAACTAAATCAAAACGATAATTTCTAATCTTTCTAAGATAATTTAAAATATTTCTTCTATCGAAGAGAATAATTTCATCAATAGAACTATGTCCTTCCAGGATAGGATATGACTTTGACTCTACTGTCCAAGCTATAAAACTCTTTGGATATTTATCTCTTAAGGCTTTTAAAAAGGGAAGGCTATGGATTACATCCCCAATGGATCCAAGCTTTACAATTAAGATCTTTTTAGCTTCAAGCACCTTATCTCCACCCATTAAAGCACTTATTAATCATAATTTGACATAGTATAAGTTGACTTAATCAGAAACGGGCGATCGATATAATATTTCAATGCCCTCACTACTTGCTTACCCAATTCATCTTCTTTGTTTGTCCAAAACCAACTAAAAAATTCTCGTTTCAATGCCAGCCACAATTCTTCTATTGGATTTAAATCCGGCGAATATGTAAGCAAATACATTGGTTCCAATATCTCCCAATTCAATCTTTTTGTCTTATGCCAACCAGTATTATCCTATGTCCACTTTTGGTTAATAAGGGCTATATAGAGTGCGCCGTTCAGATTAAAGTAAAAAAAAGAATGGACACCTGATATAACAGATGTAATTGAAATTGAATGCACAACAGAAGATCGAATTACTGAAATTGACCTTGTTTTTGAACCTAAATATTTGTCAAGTAGACCTTTGGTTTTTACCCAGCCAGGTTAAAAACCCCAGATAAAACCAAAATAAATACCCTGTTTGACCAGATAGGGTATAGTCTACCATCCCATGGACAAGAAAATCTATTAGACAAGCCAATATTCCTAAAGCCAAAATCTTAGAAAAGGATGTTTCTGCTTCCTTAAATACTATCCATGCCCATCTAAAAGCAGAAACAAGTAACCAAGAGAGAGCTAAGAGCCCAACTATTCCAGCTTCTACCGCAAGCTGAAGAAAGATATTATGAGCATGTTTTTGCCCCAAAAGAAAGGAAAATTTCTCTTTACCCTCTGGTGCATATTTTGGAGAAAAAACTTGATAACCTCCTGGTCCATGACCTAAAAATGGTCGTTTCTTTATCATGACTAAGGCATTTTGCCAGAGACATACCCTATCTGCATTGGTTTGAAGATTAAGCATGTTTACCGCTCGGTGCTTCTGCTGATCAGGCAAGAATAAAAGCGAAATAATAATCACTATACCCAAGCCTAAAAGTATTCTTCTGGATATAAATAACCCTAAAAAGGTCAAGGCGCAAATATTCCCCAGCCATGCTCCTCGAGTAGAGGTAAGGATAAGACAGATAGCCATCACCACTAAGGAGATAATCAGTCCCTTTTTTATCCTCCAAGATAAAGGGATAAGGAAAATAAGAGCTACAACCAAGGGAATAACCATTCCCAAGCCACCACCGGTCCCCCTGTTACTTGTTAAAACCAAATATTTTTCTGGCGAAAAATGCCACATTAACGAAACTATCTCATATCCAGATAATAAGCATAAACTTGTAATCAAGCAAAAGAGTAGCCACTTAATATCTTGTTTACTTCTCATCCCGTAAATAACCAAGTAATAAAGCAGAATCTTTTCCCCGAGAGAGCGAATCTTATCAAGACCTTGAAAAAGCGGTAGTGGCGAGATCAAGGTTGAGACTAAGAGTACAACTAAAAGTGTAACGATAGGCCAGTTCAAAGCCACTCCCTTTGCCTCAAATCTTTTTGTCAGGATCATCCTGGTAATCCAGCCTAAAAAAGCAAGGATTACTCCTCCTATTGATCCAGAGGTTGAGACAACAGCACTCAGGCTATAAATAACTAGTCCAGCTAACATGACGTAATTACAAGTAGCTATCCACTTTTCTCTTTTTATATTGCAGCTAATCATGCTTAAAACATCTCCTTTGACTCACTAAATTTTAATAGATTAAACTTGTGGCAAAATAAGGTAGAAAAATGCCTGAAAGCTCATATTTGATACGGGAAATTGGCATTTTAGGAGTAAAAGTTTCTTAAAAAAGCCAATTTCCTCAATAACTATGCGGGCTTTCAATCGTTTTCTCTCTTTATTTTGCAATAAGTTTATTGAACAGATTTGCTTGGAATTAAGTCTTCTATAAATTTTACCAGTCTGCGTTTCGTTAATCTTTCTTTTAATTTTACAGCTATACTCAAGCAAAATAAGTAAAACAACCTCCTTTGATCTTTTTTTGAGTTTATTGACTGTTAAAAATAGTGCTAATATAGTAATTATTAATGAAAATTTGACATAGAGCAAATTAATTTGAGGGCAAACAAGTTTATTTTTTATTGCTTGGCATTATTTCCTATATCCGATTTTCGTTAATAACTACTATATTACCTAATGTTTGCTCTGCTAAAATAGTCGAATATATTTATCATACCACCATTGAGTCTTTCTCCAGAAGCCGAACAAATTAGTTTTTGGGAATACCTGTATTCGTCTTAATTTGTAAAGGTCATCTGCCTTTGTATCGCAGGCACAGGCGCATTTGAACCCAGCATCCCTGACCATTTGTTTTATCATTTGGTCAAACTCACCATAAGGATAGCAAAAAGTCGTAACTTCTTGCTGAATAATCCCTTCCAGATCCTTCTTGCATTGAACTATTTCCTCAAAGGCTTTATCTCTGCTTAATTGCAGAAGATGTGGATGGGTGATGGTATGTCCGCCAAACGAAATGCCATATTCAGACATTTCCTGTATCTCATTTATGGATAAAAGCCTTATTGCCTCTTCCCCGGGCAGTATATCCCATTGATTAACCCCGCCAATTTGTCCTTTTACTAGAAATATGGTTGCAGTGAACCCATACTTTTTCAGGATAGGAAAGGCATAAAGGTAATTATCAAGGTAACCGTCATCAAAGGTGATAATGATTGGTTTTTTTGGAAATTTATCTATTGAAGCAAGCATATCTAAGGAGATAGTCTTAAACCCCATAAGATGTAAAAGCCTCATCTGTCGTCTGAAATTCTTAGCTTCTACCCATATCCCATGCTGAGAAGCAGATGGCTTTATATGAACTACCCGATGATACACTAATATTGGCACATGTTTATTTCTTTTGTAGTTCATCATAGACAGCTACTACCTTTTCTGCTACCATGTTTAGATTGAATTTAGAAATAACGATTTCTCTTCCCCATCTGCATAATTCTTTTACCTGGTCTTCTTTCTTGAAAACCTTAATTATTGCCTGGCTCATAGCCTTCCAATCAACTGGTTGCATCTGGCAACAGTCACCAAAATTGGTAGATATCCCTTCCTCGATATTTTGAGGGGTAAGCAAGCCTATGAATTTCTTTTCTCCTATAGCCATTACAGCTCGGCTACAAGCCATTGCCTCTAACGCTACTCTGCCTGCGCCAATAACTAGATCAGATAACCCATAAATTAAAGGCATATCATGACGTAAGCCAGTAAATCTTATCACCTCATCATTAAATTGCCGATTAATAGCCTCAACCCTTGTCTTTAGTGAATCACTTTTTTCCCCACCAGCAATAATAAGTATCTTAAGGTTAGGGATAACCATTAAAATCTCAGGAAGTACTCTTTTTACTATTTCTTCTATTAGCTTTCCTCTTTTGTTACTAAACCTGCCAACCCAGGAAACAACCCTTGCTCCTGGCTGAATCCTTAGTTCTTTTCTTAGCTTAGCTGAGGCAGTTTGCGGACTAAAACGATCTATATTTATGCCATTTGGTATCAAGAATATATTCTTATCATTGACCCCTAAGTCCCTAATCAGATGCTCTCTGACTGCCTCAGAGATAGCAATTATCTTTTCTCCAAAGCAGGGCATAAGTTTACGGCTCAAACGTGTAGAATATATACAATGAGCTGTTGTTACTAAGGGAACATTAGTTATTCGACTGGCAAAATAAGCTACCCAGGAAGAGGCTCTTGAATGAGCATGAAGGAGAGTAATTTTTTCTTGCCGAATTATTCTGGTTAAAGACATTACATGTTTTATCCGATTAAGCAGGCTTTTTCTGTTATCTAAGTCAAGGGAATAATAGGGAATAGCTATCTTAGAGTTGAGTGTATCCGAAACCATAGTTACCTTATAACCCTTATCTTGTAGCCATTGCACCAAGGAAACAGCATAGGTTTCAGCGCCGGTCAACTCAACCTGAGAAAGGACAAAGAGAATATTCATACCTTAAACCCACCTCCTTACTGTTTCTAATACCCGCTCAGGGATAATTTGATCCATGCAATTATATGCCTTGCACCTTTCTTTTTTGCATTTTCGCAAGCAGCATGTTATTCCTTCTGGCATAAGCACTACATGTTTTTGGCCATAAGGACCCCATTTAGCTGGAGATTGAGAGGAAAGAGGCGAAAATAAGACTATCACTGGTATACCAAGTCCAGCTGCAAGATGCATGGGGCCAGTGCTTGGACCAACAAAGAGGTGACAAAAGGAGAAAAGAGCCATAAGTTGACCCAGGCTAGTCTGCCCAGCTAAATTGACTGGCTTAGTATGGGTCTTTGCAATTATTTGATCAACCAAGTTTTGTTCTTCTTTGCTACCAGTAACAACCACTCTTACTCCATCTACGAAACTTAAGCCATCAATTAAGCGAGCATAGTTCTCTTTACTCCAATTTAAGGCTGAACCACCACTGCCAGGATGGATGCCAATCAAGGGGGAAATACCTAATAAATTGTGCCTTGTCAGTAGCGATTGAACATATCGATTATCCTCATCCTTTATCCATAAGGCTATCTCTCTTCCCATTAACTGAGCTCCTGCCTCTTTTGCCAGCTTTAAACAATAATCTATCTCATGATGAACTACCTTTGTCCGGTGAATATATGCCCTCTTATTAAATAATATTCCCACCGGTTTATATCCTGTCCCTACCCGATAAGGAATTCTACTTAACCAACAAAGCCATCCATTTCGCCAGCTTGGATAAAGAACCACAGCCAGATCAAACCTTTTTTCCCTTATCTGACAAGCTAATTCAAGCACACCTTGCTTTTGGTCAATGATTATCTCATCTACATCTGGATTATTCCATAAGATATCCCGTGTATAATCTTGAATTAATATCCCAAGATGTGCCCGAGGATAGCTTTTTCGAAGGGCAGATATGGCTGGCAGGCTTAAGATAAGATCACCGAGACAATCATTTCTTAAGACAAGTATCTTTTTTATTCCCCTAATATTTTCCAACTTTATTTATCCTTAAAAATCGTAACTAAACAAGTTAGTTCTCTCTACGCTCGGGATTATTCTCCATAGGGACGAAGGGACGAAGCCTCATGGCATTCAAGAATGCTCGAACTTGCTCGCGTTTCTTGGCTGTCACCTTCCACGAACAAGATGGAATTTCATGAAACTAAATGTAGGGACAGAGCTGATCCCTGTCCGAGTAAAAACTGCCATAAAAAGATTATAATTAAAATTGCTGTCTTCTTTATAGTTTCTTCTTTATCTTCCTTGTCTTTATAATATTGGTTTAAAAAAACTACCTTATCTTCTCTTGTCATTAAAGGTGTCTCTTTTTCTAATTTTTCTACAGAGCGATTTAACCGGAGAAGATTTCTCTTTCTTTGTCTTTCCGTTAATCTTTTTTTAAGACAAGCCTTATCAAAATCTATTATAAAAATCTCTATCTGGTTCTCTTTATTTTGAATTAAGATATTTTTTAAATTTAAGTCCTTATGGTAAACACCCACCTCATGCATCTTCTTGATAGAATCAGCCATACCCTTTATTACTTTCTCTCTCGCTAATTTATTCTCAAAATTTAAAGACTTAAAGTAATCATAAGCATTAATACTATCCTCTACTTCTTGAGTAATAATATCTGCTTGATAAAAAATATATCCCCATCTTTGGACAACAATAGCTAAGATCAGAGGAGTGTTAAGGTTATTTTTTCTGGCTACCTCACTTACTAATAATTCTTGAAAAGGCCTCTTTCTTATTCCCCAATAGATATCCTTAAACAGCTTTCTAAAGATACCTCCATGATGATAATGTCTTATTACCATCCGAGGATTGTCTATGCCTTCTTTGATCGGTATAGATACCGTCTCACCCCGGCCTTGAAATATCTTTTTATCTGGGCATTCCTTGATAAGCTTTTCTAATTTTAAGATACCTCTGTCTAAGAGATCGTTAGCTGCCTCATTTCGAATATAGACTACTTTATCTTTGCCCTTAATCTTTTTAAATAAATTTAAGATAAGTTTTATTTTTACCACTTTATAACTTCTTTACAACTCCTTACTACTTCTTCCGCGCTGATACTCTTCATGCAAGCTAAGGTATCGTATTTACATCTATCTGGACCATGCCCCCCACAAGGACGACATTTTAAACTTTTATTTTCTAAGATAACTACTTTATCTCCCCGAGGAGTAAAGCCTTGCTCTAAAACAGTAGGTCCAAAGATAACTACAGTAGGAATACCTAAAGAAGCTGCAATGTGAGTAGGTCCAGAATCATTGCCAATGTATAACTTGCACTTGCTTATTAATGAAATCATCTGCCTGACAGTAGTTTTTCCTGTGGCGATAATTGGTTTAAAATTTATTAACTCCATAATTTCTTTAACTAAAGAAGTTTCATTTGGTCCACCAAAAAAGATAATTTTAACTTTACCTTCTTTGGCTAAGATATTTCCTACCTCAGCAAAGCCTTCTTTAACCCATCTTTTGGTCTTCCAGACTGCTCCAGGATTAATGCCCACTAAATAATCATGGCTATTAATTCTTAAAAATTTATCGGTATACTCATTATCTTTAGCACTTAAATAAAGATGGGGATTTTTTTCTATTAAGGTGCAATTAAGAGCCGAAGCTAACCTTAAGTTTCTTTCTATAGCCTGATCTTCTTTAATTAAAGGAATCTTTTTAGAATAAAAAAGATAAGCCAGGTATTTTTTTAGACCCACTCTTTCTTTAATTCCTGAAAATACAGTGATTAAGACGGAGCGAAGTGATTTGTGGGGCAGGATAGCTAGATCAAATCTCTTCCTTCTTATCTTTTTTACTAAATTTATAAAATTAATTAACCCTTTATCTCTTGATTTTTTTTCATAAATAATAATCTCATCAAGGTAAGGATTATAAAGGAGAATATCTTTTCCATTCTTTAAAGTTACTGCACAGAGAAAAGATTGAGGATAATTTTTCTTAATTGTTTCAATTAAAGGGATAGTAAGGACTACATCTCCAATAAAACCTGTTTGAATAATGAGAATCTTCTTAAATTTATTTTCTTTCATTATTTAAGATCTTTATAAATTCATCCTGACCAGAAATTAATTCTAAAATTATTTTTAAGTAGTATAGCTTTATGTCTTCTTTTGGCCACATCTCTTCTAATTTAAGGGCATCCTTTTCTGTGGTAATAACTACTTCTCCTTTAGTCTCTTTAAAATTAGTAATAATCTTTTCTATGTCCTTTTGTTTATAAAAATAATGATCAGGAAAACGCCAACTTACTACTTTTTTTGCTCCTAATTTATTTAACATCTTCTCAAATGTCAAAGGGTCGCCGAGGCTAGAAAAAGCTCTAACTTCTTTATCTTTGATCAGAGCTAAGCCGTGCTTAGTCTTATTTCTTAAGTCGATAAAACTTACTGGTCTATGAATACTCTTACAGATAAGCTGATCTTTTCCCCAGGCTTTAACTATGTTTTGGAAAGGATCTTCTTTTGTTTCTTTATCAAATTTAGTCAGGATTAAGACATCTCCTCTTCTTAAATTTTTAATTGGTTCCCTTAGGATGCCCCTGGGAAAAAGATGGTTATTTCCAAAAGGATTGCTTGAGTTTATTAAGACAATATCTAAGTTACGAAAAAGCTTAAGATGTTGAAAACCATCATCTAAAATTAGAGTATCTACCTTAAATTTATCTAAAGCATACCTTCCTGAAAAATATCGATCTTTTCCTATTATTACTGGAATGCCAGCCGGTAAATTCTTAGCTAAAAGAAAAGCCTCATCTCCACATTGATTAGGTTTTAAAAAAATTTGTTCGCCGTCACTTACTAGAGCCATCTTTCCTTTTAGATTCCCTTTATATCCTCGACTTAAAATAGCTATCTTTTTACCTTCTTTTTTGAAGAGATTAGCTAATTTCAAGACCAAGGAAGTTTTCCCGGTGCCTCCTAAGGTAATATTTCCTACGCTAATCACATCAGCATCTAATCTCTTTTCTTTAAAGATCTTTAACCTGTATAATAAAAACCTTATCTGGATAAAAAGGTAATAAACTCCAGAGAGAGTTTTTAATCCTATTTTTATTGGTAACAAAGAAAGACTTTTTTTTTGGTCATTAATTACTTTATAAAATATACTTTCAAGATTCATGAAAAGAGTATTCCTTGTCTGCCCACGTTGTAATCTTAGATAATTCTATCTCAGCTTTTAACCTTATTTCTTCTATTTGATGGCGAGATAGATCTTTGCCTACCTCTATAGGTTCTCCATAAATTAATACTCCTTTGGCAAAAGGGCAGGGGATAATAAAATTATCCCAAGTATGGAGCGTATACTTTTTAGAAACCCCATAAGTAATGGGTAAAATAGTATGGCCGGTCTTTTGAGCAATATCTATTACTCCTCTTTTCAGAAAGTATTTGGGACCTTGTGGTCCATCAGGAGTAATCCCTCCTTCAAACCCTTTTTTTAATATATGGATCATCTTAATAGTAGCTTCAGCTCCACCTCGATGGGTAGAGCCTTCAATGGGATAAAGATTAAAGTATTTTAAAGTACTGCTTAAAAGCCTACCATCTTGGCTTTTACTTACTAAGATTTGGAGGTCTTTTTTTCTAAGAAAATAAGGAATAAGAAAGAGTCTATTATGCCAAGTAGTATAAATTAATCTTTTCTCTTCTTTTTTTAGCCTTAAATAAACTTCTTCGTTAATAGTTTTTAATCTGATCGTCAAGCAGACAATCTTAATTATCTTAGCTAAAAAGCATGAAATTATCTTTATGGCTAAATTACTCTTAAAAAGTCTTTTTATCTTCATGATCAAAAAACTATCTGAGATAACTTTCTATAATTCTTGCAGCTCTATCAATTACACCAACTTCTCCTAAATAAGTAGTTGCCATCTTCATCTCTTTTTTCTGCTCTTTAATCATTTTTTCCTTAAGAAGTAAGTCGGCTGCTTTTTTTGAGATTAATCGGGGAGTAGCTTTACCTTGGAACATCTCAGGAATTATCTTCTTTCCCGCAATAATATTAGGAAGGCCAAAATATCTCAGCCTTACTAATAATTTACCTAAGACCCAAGTCAGCCAATTAACCTTGTAGACAATAATCATCGGTACACTTAAGATCATCGCTTCTAAGGTAGCTGTTCCAGAGGCAACGATTAGTAATTTACAGATACTCATTACTTCATAATGGTCTTCTTTAATTACTTGAGCATTAATAATTCTTAGTTCTTCTTCATTTACTACTTCGTATAAATCATTAATCGTTAAACTTCTAGCTAATGGAATTAAAAAATTTAATTTAGGATAGTTTTTTTTTAAAATCTTAGCCGCTTGAAACAAGATAGGAAGTATCTTTTTTATCTCACTTTTTCTACTTCCTGGCAAAAGACCAATATATTCAACCTCTTTATTTAAGGGCAGCTTTGAAAAGATCTCCTCTTTAGTAAGATTTACTTTTACAATATCAATTAAGGGATGGCCAATATAAGTCGACTTTACTTTATATTTATCATAAACTTGCTTTTCAAAAGGAAAGATAGTCATGACTTCATTTACTCTTTGGGCTATCTTTTTAGCTCTTTTTTCTCGCCAAGCCCAGACGGTGGGAGGTAAATAATAAATCACGGGGATATTTTGCTGGCTGGCAAATTTAGCTAAGTAAAGATTAAATTCTGGAAAGTCAATTAAAACTAAGAGATGGGGGGGGTTTTTTAAGATAAGTTTCTTTAAATCTTGGTAAACTTTAAATATCTTTGGAAATATTTTAATGGCTTCTACCAAGCCGATAATACTTTCTTGAGTAAGATCAAAGATGACCTCTACACCAGCTTCCTTCATCAAGGAGCCGCCTAGGCCAAAGAAACTTACCTCTGGCCTGATCTTCTTTATGCTTTTAACTAAGTAAGCTCCATGTAAATCCCCTGAAGATTCTCCAGCCACAATCATTACTTTCTTTTCCATTTTAAATTACTACCAAGGCTATCCCACCATCATCTACTAAGGTTTTTACTTTCTCTCTTTCCACTAACAAAGTTTTCTCAGCTTCTATGGCTAATACTTTTGCCTTTACTTCTAACATCGCTTTTATCGTTTCAGGACCTACGGTAGGTACATCAAATCTAAAGTCTTGTTGAGGCTTACTTACTTTTACTACTACTGTCCCTGCCTTAGCCAACTCCCCTGCTCTTAAGATAGCTTTATTTGTTCCTTCTATAGCTTCTATAGCAATTACTGCTTTTTCTTTCACGATTACGGTTTGACCAATATCAAGGAAAGCTACCTTTTTAGCTACTTCCCATCCATAGTTAATGTCTTCATATTCTTTAAGGTTTGGCTTTCTTTCGCTTAATATGCCTTTGGCCGGCAAAATTCTTTTTAAGTACTTAGTTTGATCGATAATCTTTATTCCTTCTCTTTCAAATTCATTGACTATGGCTTTTAAGATAGTATCGTCATTCTTATTTACTAAATTACTTAAGAGCAAGATTCCTCGCTGATCAAGAACTATATCTTCATATAAAATTTGTTTTCTCACCTTTCCTATCATCACTAATTCTTTAACTTCGTGAAGCTTCAAGGTCTTCACTATCTTCTCTACTTCTCCAATCTTAATTTCATAAACTTTCTTGACTGTTTTTTCCATCTGGTTATTTAACTCTGGGGTAAGGCAGATAGCTACTCCTTCTAAGCCTTGCCTTTTTAACTCTTCAGCTAACATTAAAGGAAGAACTCCTTCCCCAGCAATAATTCCAATTCTTCTCATAACTTTCCTTTCTTTATCTAAATCCAACAAAGATTGATTTGCGAAAATATAGGTCAACAGAAGGCTTTTGAAGACACTAACCTATAAATCCTCAAAACTATCACTTTTTATCACTTCTACACCCCGACAAATACCCCTTTCTGAGCTTTCAATAAATTGGACCAGGTGATCTACATAATCATCTTTTTCTATTTCTTCTTTAATCTTTTGTAGAGCTTTTGAAATACTATATTCAGAACGATAAAGGAGTTTATAAGACTTTTTTAGTTTAATTTTCGAGTCTTCAGGAATCTTTGCTCTTAAAAGACCGACCGAATTTAAACCATATGCTTTAGCAGGATGGCCATCGACTAAGAGATACGGAGGAACATCTTGAACTACTTTAGAATTTCCTCCGATAATAGATAGTCTTCCAATACGTACAAACTGATGAACCACTACTAAACCTGAAATAAAAGCTCTATCTTCAATGATTACATGGCCGGCTATATTTGAGCCATTAGCAATGGTTATTTCATTACCAATTTCACAGTTATGGGCAATATGAGAGTTGACCATAAAATAATTATGGTCACCTATCTTAGTATAGCCCTCAGCCTTATTCCCTCGATGAACAGTTACATATTCTCTAAAAACATTACTTTTTCCTATGGTTAAATAAGAACATTGGCCATCATACTTCTTATCTTGAGCGCTATTACCCAAGACTGCTCCCATGAAAAGGATGCAATCTTCTCCAATGCTCGTCCACTTTTTTATGACTACATGAGAGTCTATCTGGGCATTGTTTCCTATAATTACCTCTTCTTCTATAATTGAATAAGGGCCAATACTCACATTTTTACCAATTTCTGCTTTTGAATGAATAATAGCAGTGGAATGAATCATCTTATTTTCCCTCAATTTACCAAATATTTCTAATCACCGATCGCAAACATTAATTCTGCTTCGGCTACTTTCTTTTCGTCAACAAAAGCTTCTCCAAGTATTTTACTGGTGCTCTCTCGGACTCTTAGCGGTGTTACCTTTAAAACTAATTGATCACCCGGTAAAACTGGCCTTCTAAACCTTACTTTATCCATGCCCATAAAATAAATTAGCTTTCCTTTGTATTTTTCCTGCTGCAATAAGAGAACGCCTCCTGTTTGAGCCATCGCTTCGATAATTAAAACCCCTGGCATAATAGGTCTTCCCGGAAAATGTCCTTGGAAGAACTCCTCGTTAGCCGTTACATTCTTAATCCCTACTGCTCTTACCCCTTTTTCTAATTCAATTACTTTATCTATTAATAAGAATGGATATCTATGAGGCAGTATCTCTTTAATCTGGTTAATGTCCAACATCCTCTCCCTCCTTAACTAAAATTTAATTAGAATGCCAAGATTAACCTTTATTTTTATAACTATCTACAATCTTCTTGGCTAATTTGATATTTAAACTATGCCCAGATTTTAAGGCAATAAAATGCCCTACGACTGGACATCCTACTAAGGAAATATCTCCCATTAAATCTAATATTTTGTGTCTTACTAATTCATCTTCAAAACGAAGATGATCATTTAAAATTTTGTCTTCACTTATCACTACTGCGTTTTCTAAACTTCCACCTTTTATTAAACCTTTTTTTCTTAAACTCTCTACTTCAGATAAAAAGCCAAAGGTTCGAGCTGGAGCTATTTCTTTAATAAATATCTCTTCATTAATCTTAAAAGAAGCATATTGGAGATCAACTACTTGATGATTAAATTTTACCAGATAAGATATTTTAAGTTCATCATTAGGAAGAACAATAATTTGGCTATCATCTTCTACCGCATAGAGGGGATGATCAATCTTGATAACTTCCTCTTTTTCTCCTTGTTCTACTACTTTGGCCTCTTTAATTAAGTCGATATATATCTTACTACTACCGTCGCCAATAGGAAGTTCTCCATTATTTAATTCAATATAAATATTGGTAACATTACAACCAGCTAAAGCAGCTAATAGATGCTCTACTGTTCTAATCTCGGTATTATTCTCCCTTAAGATGACCTCGCGGTCACTCTTAACTACATTAGAAATAGTCGCTCTAATTAATTTACAACTTTCTTTTTCTATTCTTTTAAAGATAATTCCTGTATTTGAAGGAGCAGGGATTAATCTTAAAAGAACCTTTTGGCCAGAATGCAAGCCAATTCCTTGGTATTCAACACTACTCTTGATTGTCTTTTGTCTTTTCAATGGTTTGTATCTTTTTCTCTAAATTGCGAATCTTTTCTAAGTACTTTGGCAGTCTATTAATAGCAGCAATTATCTTTTTTTCTTCTTGATGAGACTTAGCTGGAAATCCTGAGACCAGTGAATTTTCTGGAAGATCTTTTGTCACTACCGAACGGGCAGCAATAATACTCTTTTTACCTATCGAGACATGGTCAACTATCCCCACTTGTCCCGCAATAATGACTCCATCTCCAATCGTAACACTTCCAGAAATTCCTACCTGAGCTACAATGATGCAATTACGACCAATCTTTACATTGTGAGCAATATGGACTAAGTTATCTATCTTGCTTCCACTGCCAACTACTGTGGAGCCTATCGTCGCCCGATCAATAGTCACTCCTGAGCCAATCTCTACTTCATCTTCAATGATCACATTTCCATTTTGAGGAATCTTATAGTGGTTACCTTGGTTTTGAACATAACCAAAGCCATCACTTCCAATGACTGTGCCGCTATGGATCTTAACATTTTGGCCGATAATAGTTCTGTCTTTAATGACTACTTGAGGATGGAGGATGGTATTAGAACCAATCTTAACTAATTGCCCTATGTAAGATTGAGGCATAATAACTACTCGATCGCCAATTTCTGTGTCCTCTTCTATGACCACATAAGCCCCAATAGAGACTTGCTGACCAAGTTTTACATTTTTTCCAATAATGGCTGAAGGATGAAGACTAGGATAAGCTTTTTGTTTAGGAGCAAATAATTCTAAAGCTTTAGCTAAAGATAACTTAAAGTTTTTAACCTTTATTCCTGATTTTTCTTTAAGGTCAATATTTTCAGGAATAATGATTGCTTTGGCTTTGGAAATAAGGGCTTTTTCAATATCTCTTTTGTCTAAAACTAAGACTAAGCTTTCTTCGTCAGCTTCTTCTATGTTAGTAATCTTTCTTATTTCACAATCTTTGTCTCCAAAGACAATTCCTTCAATTTTTTGGGCAATCTCCCATAATTTCATAATTTAAATCTAATATTACTTCTTTTTATTTAAAATCTCAATTATTCTTTGAGTTAAATCTATTTCATCTATTCCATATAAGACTACACTTTTGTCTAAGAATTTAAA
Organism: bacterium; assembly: GCA_018830565.1. Classification (NCBI taxonomy): domain Bacteria; species bacterium. The sequence goes on from JAHJRX010000014.1 coordinate 26,245, forward strand.
TTTAATATTACTTCTTTTTATTTAAAATCTCAATTATTCTTTGAGTTAAATCTATTTCATCTACTCCATATAAGACTACACTTTTGTCTAAGAATTTAAATTTAATATTACTTCTTTTTATTTAAAATCTCAATTATTCTTTGAGTTAAATCTATTTCATCTACTCCATATAAGACTACACTTTTGTCTAAGACTAGATTTATATCTTCTTTAATGGCTATGTTTTCAATTACCTTAGAGATAGCTTTAACAATCTTTTGAGTTTGTTCTTGTTCTTTTTTTAACAAACTATTTCTAGCTTCATCAGCAAATTTTTGTAGCTCTTCTTTTTTCTGATTAATAACTATTTCCCTTTTATTCTTTTCTTTTTCATTAAGCATAATAGCTTCTTTTAGTTCCTTTTCTGTCTTTTCTATCTCTTTTTGTCTCTTGCTTATTTCTTCTCTTTTATCTTCTACTTCTTTGCTCAAAGCCTCCGTAACTGTCTTAGTTTCTAAAATTTGATCAAAGACCTGAGTCATGTCCACATAAGCTATCTTTATTGAGTCAGCTTGCAAGTTAGAAACTAACAGTAATAATAAAATAGTACAAGATAAGACTATATTTTTCATCCTTCTCTCCTAATTTGTTTAAATTTATTTTTCTATAATCCTTTGGTAGTGTTTTCTGGACAAAATCCAAATTTTGAAAATTGGCAGTGTGTATTTGAAAATACCCGAACTGATTTCATTAATGGGCTCAGCAGGCGGAAGAGCAAAGGCCAAACCCCTCCAGTTTCCTGAATGGCGGTGTGTATTTGAAAATATCCGAACTGATTTCATTAACGGGCTCGGCGGGCGGAATTCCCCCCAAACCCCCCTTCCGCCCGCCTGCAGAAGCGACCCTTTCGGATTGGACGATTTCAAGTTTTTCTTTGGCGGCAAATTCTTTTAATGTTCTTGGGCTATACGAAGTCACGCAAGCCGATTTGGACAAACGCAGTGAGCCGTGTAGCCCGTGTTAGGCGACGTCCTCAATCAGACCTTTCAATTTTTCCGTCAATTGGCTGTTAGGTTTTGGATAGTGACCAATCCCCCGGTAGTTTTTGGTGTAAATCGCTTTATTGGGACAATGATTATAACAAGCCCAGCATCCATAACATTTATTCATATCAAAAATGGGCTTTGGATTGAGTTTAATTGCTTTATATGGACATATTTTTTCACAAGTACCA
>JAHJRX010000015.1 GCA_018830565.1 bacterium
GAGGCAACAGGTCTTGGAGTTCCAAGAAAGATTATTGCCGGTATGCTTAAACATAATGACACCGCGCCGGATTTAATAGAAGATGAATATTCATTTACGGTACGGTTATGGAGAGAAAAACCTGAGGGGTGAGCTATGAAAAATTTTTACTTTCTCTTTTCTCTCTTTTGCTTCTTCTCTAAAAATAATCCGTTTCTACTATCTTTTTACAAAGTTGGGGAATTCGTAAACTGACTGAATTAGTCTTGACATTGGTAGATAGTTATTATAAAGTTAATTTATTTTATTGGATGTTTATCTTTATGTTTTTATTTTTAAGATAGTTATGTTTACAGGAATTGTAGAAGAAAAAGGGAAAGTTATCCAAAAAAGAGATAACTTTCTTAAGATCCAAGCTAAATTAATATTAGAGGATACTAAGATAGGGGAGAGTATTCTAGTAAATGGAGTTTGTCTAACGGTAGTTGAGATTGATAATTATTCCTTTAAGGTAGAAGTGATGCCGGAAACATTAAAGATTACTAATTTAAGCTATTTAAATCCTCACCAGAGTCTAAATTTAGAAAGAGCTCTTCAGGTAAGTAGCCGTTTAGGCGGACACCTCGTTACCGGGCACATAGATGCTACCTCCCGATTAATTAGGAAAAAGAATATGGGTAACTCTACTTTGATGGAGTTTGAGCTTTCCCAAGCTGTCAGTAAGTATATAATTAAGAAAGGTTCAGTAGCTATAGATGGGATGAGTTTAACGGTCGCAGATTTAAGTAAAGATACATTTATAGTCTCGTTAATTCCCCATACTCTAAGAGTAACTAACTTAGGTGAAATTTCCGTAGGATACTTAGCTAATATTGAAACAGATCTGATAGGAAAGTATTTAGAAAAACTTATCAGCCAGGATAATCAAGAGAAAATTAACCTTTCTACTTTAGAAAGATCTGGTTTTTTATAAGTTATTCTCTAAGTCTTTGGAAAAGGAGATTCATGATATGGATAAAGTTAAGTTTAGCATAAGATATAAAGTTAGTCTTTATGTAGCTACTCTTTTAATAGCAACGGTGGGTTTAATTTGTTCCTATATTCTGTATTTTGGGAAAAATATAATTCAGGAACAAGTAGAATTAAGATATATTACCTTAGGGAAAAGTTTAGCTATTGCCTGCAAGCCTTATATCTTGAATAAAAATTTAGAAAAATTAAATGAAATAGCCAAAGAGACATTTAAGGAAAAAGAAGTGGTAACTATATTTTTTCTTTCCGGTGATAATAATCTTTCCTTATTAAAATTGTATAAAAAAGAAAAAGAAGAGATTGCCTGGATAGGAAATCCAGTTAAAAAAAATTATTATGGTGAGAATGTCGAGGTAAGAAGAGGTAAAGATTATAGTCAAGTTAATCTTGATATTTCTCCAAAGGATAATTTAAGATTAAGGATTATCTATTCCCATCAAGAAATTAATCAAAAGATTAAGGCACTGGCTAAAGAAACAAGCCAGATGTTCTTTATTTTTTTAGGGTTAGGATTAATAGGAGTAATTGTCTTAACTAATTTTATAGTCAATCCTATTACTAAGATCACAGAAGAAGTTAGTTTAGTGGGAAAAGGGGATTTGAGTAGGGAAATAAAATTAGAGACTAATGATGAAATAAGGTTACTTTCAGAAAATTTTAACCAGATGGTCCTAAATTTAAGAAAGTCCAGGCAGGAGATTGAAGAATACAATAAGTCCTTAGAAGAAAAGGTGAAGGAAAGAACAAAGGAGCTCCAGGAAGCTCATGAAAGGATAATTCAAAATGAAAAGATGGCTGTTTTAGGTCAGTTTGCTAGTATGGTCAGCCATGAACTTAGGAATCCCTTAGGAGCTATTAAATTAATAGCTTATTACTTAAAAGGTAAATTATTAGATAATCCTGAGTTAATTAAGCATGCTGATGATATGTGTTATTCTGTAAATTATGCTCAAAAGATTATTTCTAATATTCTTTTTTATTCTAAGCCCACAGAGTTGGAATTTAGCTCAATAAATATTAATGAAATTATAGAGGAAATATTGGAGTCCAAAGCTCCTACTTTTCTAAGAAATGTTAAAGTTTTAAAGAAATTAGAAGAAGGCTTGCCAGAAGTTAGAGGAGACAAAGATCAAATTATTCAAGGGATAGAGAATTTTTTATTAAATGCCGCTCAATCTTTATCGGAGAAAGGGGAAATTACTATTAGTTCTAAGGTAGAAATAAGGGATAATAAAAAGACGGTTAAAGTAGATATTAAGGATAACGGGTGTGGAATTTCTAAAGAAGATCTAGAAAAGATATTTAACCCCTTCTTTACTACCAAAGCAAAAGGAATTGGCTTAGGTCTTTCTGTGGCTAAAAATGTTATAGAAAAACATAAAGGTAAAATTTTAGTAAGGAGTGAAGTTGATGAAGGATCAATATTTAGTGTACTGCTACCAGTAAATGATGATCTGGAAAAGATTTCTTGAGAGAAACTTAAGGAGAGATGGAGAGAAAAGGTGAAATCTATAAAGTTAAAAAAAAAGATATTAGTGATGGATGATGAGGAACCAATTCGAGAAATTTTAGGCTGCATCCTTCGAGAAGAAGGTTATGATGTAGTTACTGCTGGTGATGGAATAGAAGGTTTAGAATTTGCGTATCAAGAAGAGATAGATTTAGTGATCTTAGATGTGACGATGCCCGAAATGGATGGCTACCAAGTGTGTAGATTACTCAAGAGTGATAATGATTATAAGCATATACCCATTATTATGCTTACCTCTAAAGATAAAAAATCTCAAAGGTTTTGGGGATTAAAAGCAGGCGCTGATAGGTACGTAATTAAACCTTTTGAGCCAGAGGAGTTATTAAAAATGATTATCCAGGTTTTAAATAAAGAATGAACGTTGTTGAACAAGAAGTAAGATTAAATAGAGAAGAATATCTTCTAAATCTTGTTTTGGTTGGTGAGGTAGGAGATATTAATGCCAGTTTAAGTTTGGTAGAGGCATGTCTTGGTGAGGAAATTAACAAGATAGGTAAAACACTACACCTCAAGCTTGGTTCTATTTTACTGATTGGTAAAGAGGATGATGGTTTCAAGATAAAAGCAAATAAAGGATTAGATGAAGAAATTTCTGATTGGGTAACTGGAAAAAATATATCTTTATTAGTTGAAGACATTGAAAAAGGTCTTATTTTTTCTAAAGAAGGAGTAGAAAAACACTACCCCAATTCTTTATTGAGTCTGCCTTTGAAGATAGGCAGAGAAGTAGTAGGAATATTAAATGTTAATCATAAGGTGAGTAGAGAAACTTTTAATAAACTAAACTTAGAAATTTTAACTTTGTTTTGTAATCAAATACCTACGATTATAGAAAAGAGTTGGTTGTATAAAAAAACAAAGAAAGAAGTTGAGAAATTATCTCTTTTAACTAATAAATTAAAAGCTAACAAGAAGATCATCTCTAAAGTAAATAAACTTTTAGATAAAAGTTTATATGATTTAACCATTATTAATGAAGTTGTGGAAGCAGGTAGTTCTTCTTTAGGTTTAGTAGAGTGTGCTAGTGGTATCTTAAAAAGTTTAAATGAGATTATTGATTTTACAATAGCTGGCATATTTATTATAGATGAAAACCAAGAAACCCAATTTTTGATTACTATAAATTCACCGGTAGGTGATAAGTATATTGAGTGCTTAGAAAAAGAGACCATTAGAGAATTTGATAAATATTTTGGTATTAAAAAGTTAATTTATAGTCAGGAAAATTTAATTATAACTAAAGAAGAACAAAGAAGTTTAATTGTTAAAGATGTTGGAGTTAAGTTAAATTCTTATCAAAGTATAGAATTAAAATTTTCTCAAAATCTAAAAGGTTTATTATGTATTAGCCATAAAGACTTAGATAGTTTTACTCCAGAAGAGATTAGATTAATTAAACTAATTGCTAAATATGCTTCTTTGTCCTTAGAGAATGCTATTTTATATCAGAAGATTGAATTATCAGCGGTGACTGATGAATTGACCAAGCTTTATAATTATCGCTACTTTAATAACAAGATAGAAGAAGAGCTTCTAAGAGCAGAGAGATATCAAAAGAAGTTTTCTTTAATTATGATGGATATAGATAACTTTAGGAATATTAACAATTGCTATGGTCATCAACAAGGAGATTTAGTCCTTAAGACGGTGGCTAAGATTATGAAGTTCAGCCTCAGGAAAGTAAATATCTTAGCTCGTTATGGCGGAGAGGAATTTGTGATTATCTTACCTGAATCAAATAAAAAGATGGCCAAGATAGCAGGAGAGCGGCTTCGTAAAAACATTGAAAAACATGAGTTTCCACTACTTTCAGGAGAAGGCATTTTAAGATTAACAGCAAGTATGGGTATTGCCGAATATTATAGAGATGGAAGATCAGAAAACCAGTTAGTCAAGAAGGCTGATCAAGCTTTATATCAAGCTAAAGCCAAAGGTAAGAATAGAATATGTTCTGCTTCTTAGGAGAAACAAATAAATAAATAAAATTTAACGCCATTAAAGAAGCGATTGAAGATATTAAAGTAAAATATGTTTTGTTTCCTATGAGGAGGAAAAAATAAGTGGATAAGATAAGATTTAACACCATTGAAGAAGCGATTGAAGATATAAAGAAGGGTAAGATGGTGGTTGTGGTTGATGATGAAGATAGGGAGAATGAGGGAGACTTAATTTGTGCGGCTGCAAAAGTTACTCCTTCGCTGATAAACTTTATGTCTAAATATGGTCGAGGGTTAATTTGTTTTCCTATTATTGGACAACGGTTAGATCAATTAAAGATTTATCCTATGGTTTCTGATAATACTGAAGCTCATGAAACAGCGTTTACGGTCTCAGTAGATGCTAAGCATGGAATTACTACTGGAATTTCTGCTTATGATCGGGCTTTTACCATTAAAGCTATCTTAAATTCAAAGACTAAACCAGAAGATTTAAGAAAACCAGGTCATATCTTTCCTTTGCGAGCCAGAGAAGGAGGAGTGTTAATTAGAGCTGGCCACACCGAAGCTTCAGTAGATTTAGCTAAGTTAGCTGGACTTTATCCTGCCGGAGTAATATGTGAGATTATTCACGAAGATGGGACGATGGCTCGTCTTCCAGAGATAGTCGAATTCTCTAAAAAGCATAATTTAAAGTTCATTACGATTAAAGATTTAATTGCTTATCGCAAGAAGAAAGAAAAGTTAGTCAAAAAAATAACGGAGGCTAATTTAGTTACTAGTTATGGTAGTTTTAAAATAATAGCTTATGAGTCACTAATTGATCAATATCAACATCTGGCTTTAGTAAAAGGCGAAGTCAAGAGAAGTAAAGATATCCTGGTCAGGGTCCATTCCGAATGCCTTACCGGAGATGTATTTAAATCGAAGCGCTGTGATTGCGGGGAGCAATTAGCTCGTTCTTTAGAGATGATTGAGAAAGAAGGAAAGGGTGTTTTACTCTATATGCGTCAGGAGGGAAGAGGAATTGGATTAATCAACAAGATAAAGGCATATACTTTGCAAGATCAAGGATTAGATACCGTAGAAGCTAATGAAAAATTAGGATTCAAGGTTGACTTACGAGAATATGGGACAGGAGCTCAGATATTAGTAGATTTAGGATTAACTACTATTCGGCTTTTAACTAATAATCCTAAAAAGATAGTAGGATTAGAGGGTTATGGTTTAAAGATTGTAGAAAGAGTTCCTATCATTATTAATCCTAATGAATTTAATCTAGATTATTTAAAGACCAAGAAAGAAAAATTAGACCATCTTTTATAGCACTTATTAATGAAAATTTGACATAGAGCAAATTAATTTAACTCCAAATAAGTTTATCTTTTATTACTCGGTATTATTTCCTATGTCAAGTTTTCGTTAATAACTACTATATGCAATCCATTAATTAAGTTGACATACCTCGTAGGGAAAATCCACCCCCTAACCCCCGCCAGCGGGGGATAGGGACGAGGCTGTCCCCCGCTGGCGGGGGTTAGGCTTGTCCCTGTCCGAAAAAGGCAACGAAACAAAACGGACATTCACAAGCCTGTCCCCCGCTGGCGGGGGTTAGGGGGTGGAAATACAACTATTATGTCAAGTTATTTATCAGATTGCATATATAGAGATATAAGTTAGGTATCCTTTAAGATTTAGGAGATAATTTTAAAGAATAAAAATTTAATGGAGGTATAAAATGCCAAAAATATGTGAAGGAAGTTTTGATGCCAAAGGACTTAAGTTTGCTCTTATTATTTCTCGTTTTAACGAATTTATTACTAAAAGACTAGAAGAAGGAGCTTTAGATGCCTTGCTAAGAAATAGTGCCTTGGATGATAATATTACTATCTATCGAGTTCCTGGTTCTTTTGAAATTCCATACCTGGCTTTTAAACTTGCCAAAAACGAAGATTTTAATGCTATTATTTGCTTAGGGACGATCATAAGAGGATCTACTCCTCATTTTGAATATATTTGCAATGAAAGTGCTAAAGGTATTGCTCAAGCGGCTATTTCTTCTGGAAAGCCAGTAATATATGGAATTATCACTGCTGATACTATTGAACAAGCTATCGAAAGAGCCGGTACTAAGAGTGGGAATAAAGGATTTGATGCTGCCATAACGGCTATAGAAATGGCTAATTTATATAAAAATTTATAAAGAGGATAGCTGGCCTTATTTAGTGAGTAACTAATGAAGAAAAAAAGAAGGTGGGCACGAGAATTAACTTTAAAGATGTTGTATGCTCTGGAGGTGGGTGATCAATCATTAAATAAGGGAACTTTCCAAGAGTATTTTTGGAACAAAGAGAAGAATATTCCTTGTTCGGTAAAAGATTATACTCAAGAGTTAGTTAAAGGGATAGAAAAAAACATCCAAGAAATAGATAAAGTTATTTCTAAACATAGTAAAAATTGGAGGATTGATAGACAAAGTATCATTAACCGTAATATCTTAAGAATAGGTATTTATGAATTAATCTTTTGTTTAGATATTCCATATGTGGTATGTATCGATGAAGCTATTGAGTTGGCAAAAGAATATAGCGATGAAGATTCCCCTTCTTTTATTAATGGAGTTTTAGATGTGGTAAGAAAGGATTACCATGGGTGTATTTTGGGAGAAACAAGTAGATTGCCTGGTTTGTAAGAATAAATTTTTAACTAAAAATGTAAAGGCAAGTACTATCAGAATAAAAAAAAGGGATACAGATTTTAGGGGAATTTATGAAAGTGTGAATCCTAACTGGTATTTAGTGTGGGTTTGCCCAAAATGTTATTATGCAGCTTTTAAAGAAGATTTTTCTACACTTAAAGAGAAGTATATCGAAGTTTTACAAAAGAGTACTGAAGAGAGAAGGCAAAAGGCCAAGGGATCTGATTTTAACAAGGAGAGAAATCATTATTTAGCCTTGATTGGTTATGAATTAGCGGCTTATTGTTATAACCTTACTGATAGCTCTAATGAAAAGATTGGAAGTTTATATTTAAAAGCAGCCTGGTTGTCGCGGGAAGTAAAAGTTTGGTCTTTAGAGAAAATTTTTCTTGCCAAGGCTTTACAATGTTATTATACAGCTTATGAAAGTGAACCAGATTTAAAGATGGATCACTCCTTGGTGGTATATTTGATAGGTGAGCTTAATCGTAGATTAGGTAATTATCAAGAAGCTCTTAGGTTTTTAGGAAGAGTATACGACGATCGAAAAGGAAGATGTAATTTAGAAGTAAAAAGATTAGCCCATGAACAGTATTTTATGGTTAAAGAGATAATAGAAAAAGAAGAAAATAAGAAAAAAGGCTTAGATTAAGAATGAAAAAGTATGATTTTATGAAGATAGAAGATTATGGTTGGGGATATAAAGAATTTAGTCTTATCAAAAGTAGAGATATAAAAGATGAACTACAAGTATCTCCTCTCTTATCAAGGGACGAAATTACTAAATGCTTTGTGGAAATTAAAAAAGTAGAAGATTTTATGAAAAGATTTGAGATAAAAGATTATCTTTTTATAAGTTTAGCTGGCACTGGTAAAACCAGCCTTCTTTCATATTTAAGCATGAAAGCCGAAGAGAAAGATTATAAAGTTTATTGGATCTTAATAAGTAAAGTAGTGCCAGATTTTGAAGTATTTATAGAGAGATTAAACCTTAGAAAGAAGAGTAAGGAAAAGTGTATATTTGTCTTTGATAATATTCATAATAATCTCGAAATTATTGACTTGGTATATAAGATTAATCAAAGATTCCCTCAAATAAAGATTTGGATGTCGACAAGGTATTATGATATGTTTTTCTTAGAAAAAGAATGGGAGAAAATCCAAGACAAGTTTACTAAAGAATATCTGCCTGGGTTGTTAGAAAGAAAGGATATAAGAAAGTTTTTAGCTAAATTTGAGAATTTTTTAAGTCAGGAAGAAAGAGAGGAACTCTTAAAGAAAGAGAAGATCTCCTTGATTCACCTTACCTTAATCTACCAAAAACTAAAGTGTGCTTCTCCTGGAGAAGATAAGACAGAAATCATTAAAAAAACTCCTTTAAAAGCACAGGAAGTTTATCATTCTATATACCGGTCATTAACTGATTGTGAAAAATCTATTTTAAAATTAATAGCTTATCAAGATGGAATTTCAGAAAATAATTTACTAAAGGCAGTGAAGATACTTGGTGTTGATCAAAGAACAATTTACGAACTTATTGATAAGCAAATTATTTATAAAGATTCTTTTTATAAATTCTTGCCTAATTTACAAGATATAGTAGTCTTTAGTATTATTGACGAGCTTAAAGAGATTGTTCTTTCTTCTGTTCATACTCTTCCTTATGAAAAGGAAAGTGTTATTCCCAATGTATTAATAAAAGTAGATACTACTGAAGAAATAATTGCCTTAAGTAGTAAGTATGCCTTATTTAGTCAAGATCAAAAAAAAGAATATCTAAAGCTTTTAAAGAAACACAAGGAGAAACTCCCTATCTTCTGGTTAATAAGTAATTTAGCTACAGAAGGAGAAGATAAATTACTAAAGTATTTAAACTATGAGATAAAAGTAGGGGAAAGTAAAACTGATCGAGAGATATATGCTCGAGCTTTAGGAAATTTTGGTTATACTTATTTTATCAAAAAAGATTATAAAAGTTCTATAGAATGTTTTAAAAAAGCAATTAATATCTATCCTAATTCTTCTCGTCTTTGGTTTAACTTAGGTGTAGTTTATGGAATAAACTGTCAATTAGATGAAGAAATAAAATGTTACTACGACTCAGTAAAGATTAATAACCAAAATGAGAGTGCCTGGTATAATTTAGGTTTAGCTTACGATAAAAAAGGAGACTATGACCAGGAAATTAAATGCCTAAGAGAAGCAATAAGAATAAATCCTAAAAATGACAAGACTTGGTATAATTTAGCTTTATGTTACGGAAAAAAAGGTTGGGTAGATGAGGAAGTTAAATACTACAAAGAAACTTTATCTATAAACCCTAAAGATGCTTGTGTTTGGTATAACTTGGGAATTGTTTATACGGAAAAAGAAAGATATAATCAAGCAGTTTTATGCTTTCAAGAAGCTTTATCTATAAATTCTAAAGATGCTCATATCTGGTATAATTTAGGGATTACTTATGGAAGGTTAAACAAAGTAAATGAAGAGATTAACTGCTTTAGAAAAGTAGTAGAACTTAAGCCTTCTTTAGCTAAAGCCTGGTATAATCTAGGGGTCGCCTTTGAAGAAATTGGGAATGTAGATCAAGAAAGAGAAGCTTATGAAAATGTAGTCAATATTAAGCCTGATTGGATAGAAGCTTGGCATAATTTAGCTATGAGTTATTGGAAGATTGGCCAGATAGAAGAAGAGTTAAAATGTTATCAAAGGATTAAAGAATTAAATCCAAGTTTTAAAGTCCTATGAATAAGAGTATAAATATAGTCAACGTTCAGCCGAAAGCTTTCAGCAGCCAGCTAAGACTAATAAAGTAGTTGTTAACGAAAACCGGACATAGGAAATAATACCAAGCAATAAAAGATAAACTCGTTGGCACTCAATTAATTTGCTATAGGTCAAATTTTCATTAATAAGTGCTATATTCATTAATAAGTGCTATAAAGGAAAAGATAACAATGGACGAACTTGATAAAAAATTAGAGTCTTTAATGGAAAAGTTAGATGATCGTAAAGTCGATAGCTCTATAGAAAAGAAGGTGTCTAGGTTAATAGAAGAAAGTGGATGTACTTTTCAACAAGCTTCAGCGATGATGGATTTTACAGCTGGAAATATAAATCAAGCCCTTGAAATTATTAATGCCCATAAGAAAAAGAATACTATTATTGTCAAGGCCAGGTTTAAAGCAGAGGGCATTAAGTATTATGGGATGATATTTATGATCTTAGATTCAAACCGCGAGATACTTGAAAAGTTAGAAGTAGCTATAGCTAACGATAAAAGATTATGCCAGTTTGACGAATCAGCAAGTTGGGAAAATTTTGAGAGAGTAGTATATGGCTTGCAATTAAAAGAGGGCATTGTTCCTCGATTTACAGGAATCTTAAAACATCGGATTAAAGAAATTTTTCGTTCCAAAAATAAGAAGACCCAATTTTTCCAAGCATTAAAAGAGGGGAGTTATGACTTATTTAAAGAGTGGCTCAAGGAAGAGGTTGCTAATGTTATTAATGATAACAACTTAGAACTAAAAGCAGATATAAATTTAATAAGTACTTTAGAGCCAGAGTCAAAAATAAAGAGCGGGAAAGAGGAAAGAGAAGAACCAAGAATAGTCCAAAAAGTAGAAAGAGAAAAAAAAGAAGCTTATCTTGCTCTTGAAGTAGCTTTAGCTGTATCTCCATTAACTGGTATCTTAGTTTCTGAATTAAGAAAAGGAGATCGGGTTATTGTTAAAATTATAGATAACAGAGAAGTAGGAAGGTATATTGCTACCCTTATGGGAGGAAGAAAAGAAAATCAAATTATTCCTCTGGTGGCTTATGTAGAAGAAGTGATTCCCGTTAGCAATCATGAAGTTAAAGTATTAGTAAATTTAGGACCAGGAATAAAAGGAGAAGCTCCTGAAAATATTGAAGTTAAAGTTATATTGGCTTCTTCTTTTGAAAAATTAAAAGATAACAAAGATTATACTTTGATTATTTATAAGATCTTATCTTTTGCCTTGCTGATTGGATTTTTTATCATAATTATTTATATTTTATTATTTAGTATTAACAAATAAGAAAAATAATAAAAAAAGTTTGACTTTTTTAAGGTAAAATAGTAAATTTTAGTAAAGTATGATATATAATATATGATATATAATTAATATATGATATATTATATAATTATAGTACTTATTAGTTAAAATTTGACATAGAGTAAATTAATTTTTTTAACTCCAAATGAGTTTATCTTTTATTGCTCGGTATTATTTCCTATGTCTAATTTTCATTAATAACTACTATCTATCCAATGAAAGTTGGTTTACGAAAATTAAGTCCTTAGTATTCAGAATTCAGTAGTCAGAATTCAGAATATTCTGTATTCTGAAATTGCAAACCTGATTTATTTGGGTCTAGGATGTTATATTTTAATATATTTTTTAGAAGGAGGTGGTATTTATATCAAAATAGTATCAATATTTTTGGAGAAGTATTTTCAAAAATAGTTTACCAAAAATAGATTTTTTTAAACTCTCTCTTCCTTAATAATATTATCATTTAGTTAGGATAGATAGCTATCTTGCTTTCTGCCTCTATAGAGATATTATTTTAGATTTTAGAGAGAAAAAATAAAGACGGAGGATAAGAAATGCAAGTTAGTAAACTTTATGTAGGAAATCTTAA
>JAHJRX010000016.1 GCA_018830565.1 bacterium
ATTTGAGTGGGAACAGCACCGAATAAAGAAAGCTCACCAGGCTTCGCATTAAAATTAGCGGCTTTGCTGCTTAGAGGTCCTTCCGCAAACACCCCTAACACCTTTCTTAAAATACCTAATCGATCATAATCAACAGTTTCGCCCCCCCTAAACAAACTAAGATCAAAATATTTGGGATTAAATTTCCCGGGCAGTGATGGCATCTTATATTCTATTAACTGTGGACTATGAGCTATGAGCTTTGAGCTATCAGCTAATTCTGCCGGGCTGGATGTCTCTAAAGGGTGTCTGTCCCCTTTTTTTACAATCTTGGCTGCGGTTGGAGTAAATTTAAATTCAATGCCGCGTTCCTTCAATTTCTTTAATGCGGCATTTCTAATTTCCGTAATATCGTCCATGTATTGATCAATATTAGTTTTTTCTGACCAAAACTCTTTGGCTGTTCCACCGTTGTGCTCAACGATTCTAGCTATCTCGTCTAACAACCCTACATTTCCTAGTGGCCCATAAAATTCTTCATTTGGTATAATCTTCTCCTCAATAGTATCATACTCCACAGTTCCTTCTTTGGTAACTACTTTATATTTGCCCACCTTAGCATTGTGTATATTTAGAGGGAATATAACATCAAGGGTGGAAGACAGTGGAATTGTCCGATTGTTGTGGTTAGGATGATTGTGTGTTCCGCTCTTTATGTTATGCTCTATGCTATCCTGATGCCCGATGCCGGCATAATTTCCTATTATTACAACAACTTTACCGTTTTCCAATTCATATATACCTACTTCTCGTTCGGCTTCTCTTATCAATTCTACGAAGCCCTCTGGAACAGTGTCAAGCTCGTAAACCTCATGCCCATCTTCTTCGATTCTCACATTCGTCGCCTGTTTTTCAAGTTCTTCCCTCACCGCTGCGGTTCCAGGCTCAATTAGCTCTGGTATCTTATGCTCCACCAAGCTAGGTGCCTTTTTAGCTAAAAGGTGTCCGTCCCCTTTTTCCACTTTTTCTGAAATAGCGCTGGAGGCGATATTATTTACTCCTTTATCTCGATCGTAAATCACCTCATAATCAACGGTCGTCATAGGTAAATGCAGCCAGGGTGATTTGCCAGAAGGTTTTTTTGTAAATTTAAATATCCTTGTTACGTCCGCTGATGGTATAGGTTCTTTATTTGCTTTATAGATTGGGCTACGGCTAGTGCCGGCAAATCTCATCTTAACTTTTGTATCAACTTCAATACCATAACCAATGTTATTATATCTAGGAACTGATAAATCGAAATTAATACCTGTATTTCCAAACACATAGCGAGATTCTAGCGCGTTGCTGAAAAGAGTTCCTTTTCTAAAGCGTATTGCACCAAGCCTTGTTACTCCACGATACTTTCTACCACGAACATGTAAACCAAGCTTCTTAAGCAAATATATAGGCAAACCAGCGATAAAACTTTTACTTCCTTTAAGGGAGGCGGAGCTGCTGGCAACTCCTGCCAATTGCGGCTGTCTAGCTCTTTCTATATCTGCTAATTGCTCCTTAACAAAACTCCTCTTCTCCCAAAATCCTATCTTTGAAGAATCTTGGCGATGCTGAGAGATTAACTTGGTAATATCTTTGATTGCTTTTTCTGGCCGGCCATTATTTAACTGTTCGGCAATATCTTTTATTTGAGGGTGTTTTATAGAACTCATATCGGCTGCTTTAAGCTCATTTATCCAAATCTTGGCTTCTTCTATGGGCCCTTTGTGCCCATTTAATCCGGAAAGAAGAGACAATTTTAAACTAATTGGGTCAGAAATGATTTCTTGATTAAGTTTTAAATAATCATTGTTATTGTTTTTTAAGAATAATTTGCCCCCCTCTGGGTGAATTATCTCAATTGTTTTAGGAAGCTCAATTTTTTTCTTCTCTTGAGATATTTCATTAAGTTTTGACTTTACTGCTTCATACTCATTAAGATTTCCTCCCTTAACGGCAATTTCACTCCCTCTTACGATTATTTTACTTTCTCTCTTAACCTCTCGCTGCGTCTTAATTATTTCTTCCTGCTGTTTTTTTGCTTTTTCATCCAACAAATCAAAGACATGTCTAAACCTATCTTCAACAGAAGTCTGATAAGATTCTTTTGACCTTGTTGCCTTGGCTAAATCAATTTCTTTATTGTCAACCTGTAGTTTAGATATTAAATCAACTGCTTTTTGGTGTTCAATTCTCTCTTGGTTGGCTTTCTTGAGAGCTTTATCGTATTTGGCCTCCTGCTGGTCTTTTTTTGTATAGGAAGCTTTCTCATGGTTTATTTTCTCAAGGGTTATCTCTGCGTTGCCTAATTTCTCTTCTGCCTCCCTGAGACGGCGAGTGCGGTTTTTTACTTCTTTTTCTGCTGTTTTTGATTGATCTAACAGCTGTTTAGTTAATTCTTCTTTGGCAGGAATATTCTTGGCAAGCTCATCGTAGAGGTAAGCCAATAAATCATGGCTTTCCATA
>JAHJRX010000017.1 GCA_018830565.1 bacterium
ACAAAAAGAAAAACTCTCGGCTCTCCTTCTTAAGAATAAAGAAGATATCTCTGTGCTTTGGGTAATAAGTAAACTAGCTTCCTGTGAAGATGAGTTTATGAAGCTTTCTTCATTGGCTATAGAGAGGGTAGAGGAAGATACAAGAGGAGGAAACGCTAGAATTTTATATAATTATGGAGTTGCCTATACTAAAAAAGGTCAGATAGAGAAAGGAGAAGAATGTTTTAGTAAAGCGATAAGAAGGTATTTAAATGATGTCTCTGCTTGGTATAGCTTGGGTATGATTTATCAAGATTCTGGGGAAGAAGAAAAAGCAGTAGGTTGCCTCAAGAAAGCTTTAGAGATAGACCCAGACTGTAGCATCATCTGGGCTAATTTAAGTTTAGTTCATAAAAGGAGAGATGAAGTAGAAGAAGAGATAGAGTGTTTAAAAAAAGCTTTGATTATTGATCCTGAAAATCCATTTTTTTGGCATAGCCTTGGAAAAAGTTACGAAAGATTAAATAGATATCAAGAAGCTGAAAAACACTATCAAGAAGCTTTAAGATTAGAGGAAAAGAATATTGAGATAATGTATAGTTTAGCTTCTATTTACCGAAAAACAGGAGATTACGAAAAAGAAAAGATACTTTTAGAAAAGATATTGTCAAAGGAACCAGACTGTAGCTTTGCTTGGTATGATATTGCCATGCTTTATAAAAGGGAGAATAGCATTGAGAGAGAGATAGGATGTTTAAAGTCAGTGATTAAATCAGAACCTGAATATGAAACTGCTTGGTATGAGATGGGGATAGCTTATGAAAAGGTAGGTAATGAAGAGTTTGCTTTTAGAAGTTATCGAGAAGCCATAAGAATAGATTCTTATTATGATGATGCCTGGTATAACTTAGGGGTTTTGTATGGCCAAAGAAAGGATGAATATAATGAAATGGAATGCTACCGAAAGTCGATTGAAACTAATCCTGAACAAAAAAAAGCCTGGTATAATTTAGGAGTAATTTACAAAAAGCAAGAGTTAATAGAAGAAGAGATAAAATGTTATGAGAAGGCGATTGAGATTGATTCTGACTACAAGAAAGCTTGGTTTAATTTAGGCATTGCTTACTATAAGGTAAAAAAGAATAGAGAAGCTATTAATGTATTTAGAAAAGTAATTTTTATAGATCCAAAATACATTGAAAGTTGGTATATCTTAGGAGTTGTTTATGATCAAGAAAAAGATTATGAAAATGCTACCTTTTGTTATGGTAAATGTTTAGAGCTTGATGTTAAACACTATAAAGCCTGGTATAAAATGGGTGTCATTTACGAAAGAGAAAATAAACTAATTCAAGCAGAAGAACGTTTCAGAAAGTGTTTAGAAATAAGGGCAGATTACGCTAATGGTTACTTTCATTTAGGACTAATTTACTATAGAAAAGATAAGTTAGATTTGGCGATAGATTATTTAAATAAGTGTATAAATACAAACCAAAGATATAAGAGCGCCTGGAGATGCTTAACTCAGATTTATAAAGAAAGAGGAGAGAAAAATCAAGAAGTAAAATGTTACTTAAAGCTGACTGAAATATTTAAAGATGATCCTGAAGATTGGTGTAACTTAGGTCTATGTCATAAGGAGGCAAGAAAGACTTCTGAAGCCATTATTTGTTTTAATAAAGCGGTAGAAGTTGACCCTAAGTGTATTTATGCTTATTATAATTTAGGTGTAATATTTGAAGAGCAGGGATTAGTCAATAAATCAATGGACTTGTATGAGAAGATAATAATTATGGATCCTGAATATGCACCAGCGTGGTATAGATTGGCTAATTTATATAATCTGGAAACTGAATTTGAAAAAAAGGAAAGTTGCCATAGGAAGTTGCTGACTTTTGATAAAGATAATCCTAAAACTTGGTATGATTTATCCTTACTTTATAAAGAGAAAAATGATTTAGACAAGGAGATTAAATGCTTAGAAAAAGTAGTAGCTCTAGACCCTGATTTTCAAATGGCTTGGTATAATTTAGGAATAGCTTTTGAAAAACGAGATACTGTCAATAGTTCTGAGGTTAAGAGCTCAAGAAAGGAAGTTTTAAGGGATAAAAATAGTGTCGTTAATTGGCTAAATTTAGCTTTAGCTTATAAAAAAGATAAGAATACAAGTCAAGAATTAGAATGCTTAAAAAGAGCTCTATCTATAGAGCCTCAAAATAAGGAAGCCTTAAAAAGAATAGGATTTACTTACCAGGAAAATGATAAGCTTGAAGAGGCCTTAAGTTGTTTTAAGAAAGCTTTAGAAATAATGAAGGATGATATAGAGATATTGCTTGGTCTGGGAGAAACTTATACTCACCTCCAAAACTATGAGCAGGCGATAAGTATTTATACTAAGACTATAACTATAGATCCTTTTAATCTAAAAACTTGGAAGGATTTAGGAAAGATTCATAAAGTCTTAGAAGATTACAAGCTATCTATAAAATGCTATACAAAGATAGTAGAGTTAGATGAAGAAAATATCGATGGCTGGTTAGATTTAGGAAAAGTATATCTTTTGGATAAAAACTTCGAGGAAGCTGTTAATTGCTATAAACATGTCTTATCTAAAAGAAAAGAAGATCTTGAAGCCTGGCAGAATTTAAGTTTTGCTTATCAGGAGAGTAAAAACCTTAAAGAAGCCGTTAGCTGTTTAAGAAAAATTATAGATATTGATCCAAATAATGAGAAAGCATGGTATGATTTATATAATTTATACCATGAAATAAAAGATTTTCAAAGTGAATATCAATGCTTAGAAAAATTAATAGAAATTTGTCCTACTAATATTGAAGCCTTATTAAGGTTAGCCCAATTGAACGAAGAGACTTTAGAGCTAAAGAAGAGTTTAGATTATTATAGAAAGGCCTTAGAAATTGATAAGGAAAGATTAGACATTTGGACTAGTTTAGTCAGATTATATAAGAAAAAGGAGAATAAGAGTAAGGTCATAGAATGTTACGAAAATATTATTGCTCTTAATTCTTGGGATATTAAGTCATTAATAGAGCTTGGCGAATTATACGAAGAGAAAAATTGGAAGAATAAAGCCAGAAAATGTTATCAAAAGGTGTTAGAGATAGACCCAGAAAATGCCAAAGCGAAAGAAGTTTTAAAATTGTAGCTAAGATGAGTTAATCGAATGGGGTAAGATATGAGAAGAATTGCTGTAGTCACTGGTACCAGAGCAGAATATGGACTCCTTTATCCTGTTATGAAGGCTATCGAACAGCAGCCTGATCTGGAATTATTGGTAGTAGTTACAGGGATGCACCTGGCCAAAGAGTTTGGATCTACCTATCAGGAGATAGAAAGAGATGGATTTAAGATTGAGGCCAAGGTAGATATGTTGCTCAGTAGCGATACTGGTGGGGCACAGGCCAAGTCCATTGGTTTGGGAATAATTGGACTGACCCAAGCCTTAGAGAGGCTTAGTCCAGATATTATCTTAATCTTAGGAGATCGAGGAGAGCCTTTTGCCGCCGCGGTAGCTGGTGTCCATCTGAACATCCCAGTGACTCATATCCATGGAGGAGACTCATCTTGGGGTGGATTCGATGAGTATATCCGCCATGCGATCACCAAATTAGCCCTTATCCATTTCCCTGCTACTAAAAAGAGTGCTCAAAGGATAAGGAGGTTAGGAGAAAATCCTCAGCATATCTATACTGTGGGGTCACCAGGTTTGGATACTATCCTCAGGTATGAGTTGATCCCCCATCAGGTGGTACTTGAGAGGTTTGGGCTTAATTTAGAACAGCCGATCTTACTGGTGGTCCAACATCCAGTAACTACCCAGATAGACGAGGCATCTTTCCAGATCCAAGAGACGATGGAGGCGATCAAGGAGTTAAAGTATGAGACAGTCCTTGTCTATCCTAATGCTGATGCCGGCAGTCGACGAATGATCGAGGTGATAGAAAGATATAGAGGATTACCTTATCTTAAAATTGAAAAGAACCTTTCTCACTTAGAGTATCTGAGTTTGATGAAGATCGCCAAGGTGCAAGTAGGGAATTCCTCCAGTGGGATCATTGAAGCCCCTTCCTTCTCCCTGGCCGTAGTGAATATCGGTTCTCGCCAGAAAGGGAGGGAAAGGGCAGAGAATGTGATCGATGTGTCCCATAAGAAGGATGAGATTGTCGAGGCAATAAGGTTTGCCTTATCTAATGAGGAGTTCAAGGAGCGGCTGGTAAGATGTAAGAATCCCTATGGTGACGGCAGGGCAGGGGAGAGGATTGCTGAGATCTTAAGAAGGATAGAGATCAATCCTGAGTTATTGAAGAAGAAGATTACCTATTAGAGAGAGCTATGATTTAGACAGTAAACCATAGATATCAGAAGCCAGAGATCAAATAATTATCTGAGGGTTTTATTATCTAGCTAATAAAAATCATAGCTAAGATCAGATTTTTTATCTGTCATCTGTTTTTTGTCAGATGTCAAACGTTATTGGATTTAGAAAGGAGGTTTTTGGATGGCTGAAAAGGTTATTATAATGGGAGCAGGTGGACATGGAAGGGTGGTGATAGATATCTTACGAGAGGGGAAGCAGTATGAAGTGGTTGGTTTCTTAGATAGTAACCCTAACCTCCAAGGGAGGGTGGTCGATGGACTGTCAGTCTTAGGAGACATCTCCTTGATACCAAAGTTATTAAAAGAGGGAGTAAGGGGTGGGATCATTGGGATTGGCGATAACAATGTCCGCCAGGGGTTCTTCGAAGACTTCAAAAAAGAAGGCTTGATCCTTATCAATGCTATCCATCCCAGTGCCGTAGTCTCTCGAACAGTCTATGTAGGTTGTGGGGTAGTCATCTCGGCTCGGGCAGTAGTTTGGACAGCTGCTCAGATTGGAGATAATTCCATCATCAATACTGGGGCGATTGTAGAACATGAGAACATCATAGAGGAGAATGTTCATCTGGCCTCAGGCGTTCAATTAGGAGGCAATGTCAAGGTAGGGAGGAATGCCTTCATTGGAGCAGGTTCAACTGTCATCCCTTACATCAAGATTGGCAAGGATGCGAAGGTAGGGGCTGGTTCAGTGGTGATTGAAGATATAGGAGAGGGGATAACAGTAGCCGGCGTACCGGCCAGAAAGATATAAAAAGACCTGGCAAAAAAATTCTTTCATTGGCTAGATAATAAAACCCTCAGATAATTAATTATCTGAGGGTTTACGGGATGAGATCTTTTTCTTGAGACCTTTTTCTTAAAACAAACCTAATACTTTTCCGTTTTCATCAAGATCTACTTTAGTTCCAGCTGGTATGGAAGGAAGACCAGGCATTGTTCTCATGGCGCCGCATAATGGATATAAAAAGCCGGCACCAACAGAAGCATTTATATCCCTAACAGGGAAGACAAAACCTTCTGGGCTACCCTTTAAATTAGGATCATGGGATAGAGATAAATGGGTCTTGGCCATACAGATAGGAAGCTTATCAAAACCTTGCTCTGTATACATCTTAATCTTTTTCTCCGCTAAAGGTTCATAATGGACAGAAGAAGCTCCATAAATCTTAGTGGCAATAATTTCTATCTTTTCTTTAATAGAAATATCTAATGGATATAAGAATTTAAAGTTGCTTTTCTTTTCAGCAGCAGCTACTACGGCATGAGCTAATTTTTCAGTTCCTTTACCACCTTCAGCCCAATGGTTACATGGTATAGCATCTTCAGCTCCTGCATTAATAGCGATCTTACGAATTAAAGCTACTTCTTTTTCTGTATCTGTTGAAAATAAATTAATCGCTACGATTACTGGAACTCCAAATAATTTCATATTTTTAATCTGTTTAATTAAGTTACAACAACCTCGTTCCAGGGCATCTAAGTTTTCTGAAGTAAGTTTTGGATCAAGTGGTTTTCCAGCTACCACGGTAAAATCACCACTATGCATCTTTAAAGCTCTGATAGTAGCTACCATTACCACTACATCTGGCGTAAGGCCAGAATAACGACATTTTATATCCATAAACTTTTCTGCTCCCATATCTGCTCCAAATCCACTCTCGGTGACACAATAATCAGCAACTTTAGTGGCTATTAGATCAGCTAAGATAGAACTATTCCCATGAGCAATATTAGCAAAGGGGCCAGCATGAACAATAGCTGGTGTTCCTTCTAAGGTTTGGAGAAGATTTGGCTTAATGGCATCTCTTAACAAGACGGTCATTGCTCCTGCTACTTGCAAATCTTCAGCAGTGATAGGTTTTCCAGCATAATTATTAGCGACGACTATTTTTCCTAATCTCTTTCTTAAGTCTTGAAGACTGGTTGTTAAGGCAATAATAGCCATAATTTCAGAAGCTACTGTAATGTCAAAACCTGTTTCTCGAGGAAGGCCATTATCTTTACCGCCCAATCCAATGATAATTTGCCTTAAAGTCCGATCGCTTATATCTACTACTCTTCTAAAGGTAATACTTGAAGGATCTATGTTTAAAGGATTTCCTTTGAGAATACTATTATCTAAAAAAGCTGCACATAAGTTATGGGCTGCGCCTATGGCATGAGTATCACCAGTAAGGTGTAAGTTAAAGTCTTCCATCGGGACAATCTGGGAATACCCACCACCAGCTGCTCCACCTTTAATACCAAAGACAGGACCTAAAGAAGGTTGCCTAATAGCAATAATAGCTTTTTTGCCGATCCGATTTAAACCCATACCAAGTCCTACGGTGGTAGTAGTCTTTCCTTCACCTAAGGGAGTAGGGGTAATCGCAGTAACATCTATATACTTCCCAGAAGGCTTATCTTTAAATTTTTCAATTACTTCTAAATTTATCTTAGCTTTGTATTTTCCGTATAATTCAAGGTCATCCTCGTTTAAGCCAATCTTTTCAGCAACTTGAGTAATGGGTAACATTTTACATTCTTGGGCTATTTCAATGTCACTCTTCATTTACTTCCTCCTTCTTATTTTATTTTAGAAATTTTTAGTAAAATAACATTAATCTATCTTAGTTGTCAAGAAATAAAAAGTATCTGAGATTATCTCAGATAAAGAATTGCTGCATACCAGATAAAGAATTGTTGCATACCAGATAAAAAGATTTGCAATTTACTGACTTTTAAGGCATACTTAATAAAATTACTCTAAAAAACTTAATTAAAGTTATTCTAATTAAAGTTACTCTAAAAAATTAGGCCTTACTTAATTAATGAAAAAATTTAATCTTTTCTTAGGTTTCTTTTTAATTAGCTTCTTCATTACTCTTAATAGTTTTCCTAATCTATCGCTGGCTAATTCTACCAAAGAGAACTTAGTTTATATCGTATCTATCGAAGGAACAATCGACTTAGGTCTTTCTCGTTTTATTAAGAGAGTTATTAAAGAGGCAGAACCAAAGGCAGTAGCAATTATCTTTGAAATTAATACTTTGGGAGGACAAGTAGACGCTGCTACTCAGATTAAAGATGTTATCTTAGATACTTCTTTACTAACCATAGCTTATGTTAACAAGAGAGCTATCTCGGCTGGAGCTTTAATTGCTTTGTCTGCCAGGAAGATTATTATGGCTCCTGGAAGTAGTATTGGTGCCGTAGAGCCACGACCAAGAGATGAGAAAAGTATCTCTTTTGTTAAGGCTGAAATGGTCTCCACCGCTTTAAAGACAGGTCGTCCTAAAGAACTGGCTGAAGCGATGGTAGATAAAAATATAGAGATAGAAGGCTTGGTAAAGAAAGGAGAATTATTAACTTTATCTTGGCAGGAAGCTTTAAATAGAAAATTTGCTGAAAGCGAAGCTTCAAATATGGAGGAAGTCTTAAGGCTACATAACTTGGAAAAAGCTAAAGTGATTAGAGTTAGCCCTACCTGGTCAGAAGATCTATTTAGGTTTTTAGTCCAGCCTATAGTCAGTTCTCTTCTTCTTTCTTTGGGGTTTATAGGACTTTTAGTTGAACTACGTTCCTAGTTGGGGTCTTGCTGGCATTATTGGTATTACTTGCTTAGCGCTCTTCTTTGGAAGCCATTTTATGGCCGGTTTAGCTGATTGGATCCATATCTTTCTCTTTATCTTTGGTTTAATCCTAATCATTGTTGAGGTCTTTCTTGTTCCAGGCTTTAGCATTACCGGGATAGGAGGAATTATTTGTCTAGCTTTAAGCCTGATCTTATCTTTTAAGGATTTAAAAGTAGCTACTTTTACTCTTTCTTTAACTTTTATCCTAACTATTGGCTTTTCTTTCCTTCTTTTTAAATACTTACCTAAAACTTATTCTTGGCAAAGATTGATCTTAAAACAAGATTTAAAAGAAGATCTTACTTTGGGTTTGAAAAGGTTTGAGAAATATTTAAATAAGGAAGGTTATGCCATAACTCCTTTACATCCATCAGGAATTTGTCTGGTGGAAGGTGAAAAGTTAGATGTCATTACCCAAGGAGGCTTTTTATCAGCTCAGACTAAGGTAAAGGTAGTCAAGACAGAAGGTTCTAAGATTGTCGTTACTAAGATTGAAGAAAAAGCCTAATAAACTTGCGATAAGGTAGAAAAATACCTGAAAGCTGATATTTGAGGCAGAAAAGGCCGTAAGTCTAATCTATTTATTGGAGGTAAAATTTTATGGAAGGATTTTTTCAGCTTCTTATTCCCATTACCATAGTAGCTTTTATTATCTTATTCTTTAGGTTTATTCCCGTTGGTCTTTGGATTTCGGCTGTAGCGGCTGGGGTTTATGTAAGTATAGTTAATTTAGTAGGTATGAAACTAAGGGGTGTTCCCCCTTCGGTGGTGATTAGAGCTAAGATTATGGCTGAGAAAGCAGGGTTACTAGTAGTCATTGATAAATTAGAAGCCCATTACTTAGCCGGAGGCAATGTCTTTAAGGTAGTAAGTGCTTTAATTGCGGCTCAAAAAGCAGGGATAAATTTAGTCTTTGAAAGAGCAACAGCTATTGATTTAGCAGGTCGGGAAGTTTTAGAAGCTGTTAAGATGAGTGTTAATCCCAAGGTAATTGATTGCCCTAAAGAAGGAATGATCTCAGCCGTAGCTATGAATGGTATTCAACTTAAAGTAAAAGCTCGGGTTACAGTGAGGGCTAACATTGAACGATTAGTAGGTGGCGCGGGTGAAGAAACCGTTATTGCTCGAGTAGGTGAAGGTATTATCTCTACTATTGGTTCTGCCCAAGACCATAAAAAAGTATTGGAAAACCCAGATACCATTTCTAAGACCGTCTTAGCTAAAGGATTAGACGCCGGGACAGCTTTTGAAATCTTATCTATTGATATTGCCGATGTAGATGTAGGTGAAAATATTGGGGCAAAATTACAATCAGATCAAGCTGAAGCAGATAAGAGAATTGCTCAAGCTAATGCAGAAAGTAAACGAGCTATGGCCGTGGCTTTAGAACAAGAGATGAAGGCTAAGGTTCAAGAGATGAAAGCTAAATTAGTCGAAGCAGAAGCAAAGATTCCTTTAGCAATGGCCGCGGCTTTGCAAGAAGGAAGATTAGGTGTCATGGACTATTATAATTTAACTAATATTAAGGCTGACACCACGATGCGCGAAGCGATTGCTAAACCTGAAATTTGCAAAGACGAAAGAGATGAAAGCTAAATTAGTCGAAGCAGAAGCAAAGATTTTCTTAGCAATGGCCATGGTTTTGCAACCTGAAATTTGCAAAGACGAAAGAAGAATAAATGGAAAATCTGCTCATTCTTTTATCATGGTTGGCATTATTGGTCTTTTTAGAAAGACTGGCTAAAAAAAGAGAAGTAAAGAGACCAGCCAAGCCATCAGAGGAAATTTCATCTAAAGAGACCTTAGATAAAGATCATAGACTACCAGAAATATCTGTGCCTTTAGAAGCCATAAAGAAAGAAGGCTTGATTAAAGAAGAAGGGCCTTTGTCAAATGTTTTGCCAAGGGAAGAGTCAAGGGAAGAGTGGTCAAGAGAGAGATTTAAACTTAGTGAAGCTAAAAAAGCAGTGATTTATTCGGAAATTTTTCTTCCTCCTCGTTGTAAAAGGCCTTTTCTCTTTAAAGGCTTGACTATTCTTATCATGATTGCTAACTTATCTATCTTAAATCTACATGCCGAGATAAAGAACGAAGATTTAAAGCTTAAAGAAGTAGAAACAAAGATAAAGAACGAAGATTTAAAGCTTAAAGTAGCAGAAGAGCCTAAAGTTTCAGGAACGTTGATCAAGAAAATTAAGGCGCCTGAAATTATTCCTGAAGGCATGGCTTTTGACGGTAAAGATTTATGGATCTTAGACTTAAACTTGTATGAAGATTTACAGCCTACTATTTATCAGTTAAGTCCAGAAGAAGGAAAAATTCTTTCTTATTTTTCTACTCCGGGGAAGCAGCCTCAAGGACTGGCTTTTGATGGTCATTACTTATGGAATATTGACTTAAATACGGAAAGCGATCTAGAAAAACCTATTGTTTATAAGATAAACTTAGATTTAAGGAACGCTACGGTAGCTTTTCCTCTTTCTGAACTTTCTCCTGAAAGTATGCCTACTGGAATTACCTGGGATGGTAAATATTTATGGTGTGCTGATTTTAATACTCATCAGATATTTAAGATAGATGTTCTGCGGGGAAAACTTCTTCATAAAATTAACGCTCCAGCCTCGTATCCTACCGGACTTGCTTTTAAGGATGGATTTCTTTGGGTCTCTTGTGTTTCTACGCAAAGAATTTATAAGATAGATCTTAAAGAAGGAAAAGAATTATATTCTTTTCCTCATCCTGGTCAATATCCTTATGGGTTGTGCTTTGAAGGTGAGTATTTATGGTCAGGAGATTACTTGGACTGCACTCTTTATAAGATGGTGCCGTGAGAAAGGTTATGGCTAATATCTTAATTGTAGATGATGATCTGAGCTTTTTGGTCATGAGAGGGGAGCTTTCGAGAGATGCTCCATAAGAAATTAAGAGAATATAAGGATTTAGAAAATGCCCGAGAAAGATGTTCTTTTTCAAAAGATTAAGAGAGACAATAATTTCAGAATTGCCGTAATCATTGTAGCTTATCTTTCCTGTATCCCTTTGTGGTATACAGGAAAGATCTCCACCTTAATACCGGCCACGGTAATTGCTTCTTTTTGTCTTCTTTCAATCATTATTATTTACTTTCTTTTAAGTAAAGGCAAAGCTAATTGCTATATGGATTATGGGGTTTCAACCTGTGATTTCTTTTTAATTACCGCGGTTATTTATTATACCGGAGGCATAGAAAGCCCTTTCTACTTAATCTATATTATTGCTATCTTAGTTGAGTGTTTAGATTTAACTACCAAGTTCCATATGGTTTATGACCTGGTAGTTTCCTTATTTTCCTATGCTTTTATTGTCTTATTTGCCCATTATCCTCACTTAGATAAAACCGTTATTTATCACTTGGTAGCCAGAGAAGCTTTTATTTTATTTATTGGTCTTTTAGCCCTTCAATACGCTAAGATCATCTTAGCTAATAGAGCTGAAATAGCCAGGTCTCATCAAGAAAAATTAGAAGCTATTCAAGAGTTAGCCGCAGGAGTGCTTCATGAAATTAAGAACCCCTTGACCGGGATAAGATTATTGACTCAAGTAGCTTGTCAAGAGTTTGACCAAGATGACCGGAGAAGAGAATACTTAGATGAAATCTTAAGAGAAGTAGAAAAATTAAATAAATTTTCAGTTAATTTTTTAAACTATTCTCATCCTTTTGCCTTAAAGCTAAGAAAGGTAGAATTAAGCTCTTTAATGGAAGAAACTTTGGAGGCTCTTTCTCCTAAGCTTAGCCACCAGATAGAGGTTTCTAAAGAGATGTTTCCTAACCTAGAGATTGTGGCCGATCAAGAAAAGATTAAGGAGCTCTTTTTTAATATTATTGATAACGCTATTGCCGCTACAGGAGAAGAAGGAAGGATAAGGATTCAAGTAAAGCCGATAAGTTTAGAGAGGGTGGGTATAGAGATTTCTGACACCGGTGGTGGAATTCCAGAGGAACATTTAGAGAAGATCTTTAAGCCTTTCTTTACCTTAAAAGAAGAAGGAACAGGTTTAGGACTTAGTCTTTGCCAAAGAATTGTTAATGCCCATCAAGGAAGGATAGAAGTAAAGAGTAAAGTAGGGAAGGGAACTACTTTCTTAATAAATTTACCGACTAATATGTCTAAAAGAAGTTTATCTTAAAGATGAAAGCCATTGATCTTATTAATTTATCTCGCTCTTACTGGGAATCTAAAGTCTTATTCGTCGCGGCTAATCTTAAGGTATTTACTCTCTTAGATCAAGAAAAGAAGAAAGCTAATGAAGTAGCTGCTTCTTTAAATTTAAATCCTTTAGCCATCGTCAGATTTTTAGAGGCCTTAGTTTCATTGAAGTTACTTAAGAAAGAAGGGGGTTATTATAAGAATACTAAGACTTCAAGCCTCTACTTAGTTGAAGGTAAAGATACTTATTTAGGGCATGCCTTCCATCACAGTGAGAATCTTTGGGAATATTGGGAAGCTCTTGGTAACTCGGTAAAACATGGAAAGCCAGTAGCTTTCAAGCTAACTAAAAAGACCTCATATCCTCATCGTCTCAAAGATTATCTCTATGCGATGGATGATTTAAGCTCTATTTTGGCCCAGGAAGTAGGTAGTTATCTTAAGATTTCTAACTATAAAGAGATGTTAGACTTAGGGGGAGGGGTAGGGTCATATGCTCTTAGCTTTGCTAAGATGAACCCTGATCTAAAGGTGACTATCTTTGAATTAAGAGACACCCTTAAGCATGCCAAGAAATTTATTCAAAGAGCTAAATTAAAGAGTCAAGTTAAGGCTATCGCTGGAAATTGCCTAGAAGAGTCATTAGGAAAAGATCAGTATGACCTTATTTTTATCTCTAATTTAGTCCATATCTATGATTTTCCCAGCAATCAAAAGATTATAGATAAAGCTTATCAAGCTTTAATTGAAGATGGAAAGATAGCTATCCATGGTTTTGCCTTAAATAATCACCAAACCACGCCGAAAGAAGCTACTTTATTTGACCTTAATATGCTGATAGGAACTATTTCAGGCCAAGTTTATCCTCAAGATGAGATTAAAAGGTGGCTTAAAGAGGTGGGTTTCAAACAAACAAGGTCTTATGGGACAGCTTTAAAGACTAAAGTTATTACTGCCATAAAGTAATGTTAGAAAGATTAGTGACCAAAGCTCTTGAATTAGGGGTTAAAGAAACTAAGATAATTTCTCCCCGCACCATAAAGGTAGCTTCCTGGGTAAGAATGAAGTGCCAATATGGATGTTATGGTTATAATCAATCTTTAACTTGTCCACCTTACTCTCCTACCCCAGAACAAACTAAAAAAACACTTTCTGATTATCAAAAAGCTATCTTAATTCATAGCCTTAAATGTAAGATTATCCAAGAAGCAGTGAGAATTTTAGAAAAAGAAGCTTATTATTTAGGCTTTTATAAAGCCCTGGGAATGGGTGCCGGTCCTTGTGAATTATGTCCCAAATGTTCTCTTAAGAATGCCTGCAAGTATCCTTCTTTAGCTCGTCCTTCTATGGAAGCTTGTGGTATTGATGTCTTTATTAGTGTTCGAAATAATGGTTTTCTTGTTGAAACTTTAAAAGAAGAAGATCAAGAAAAAGCTAATTACTTTGGGTTAATATTAATAACTTGAATCTTTAGCGCTTATTAATTCATTTGACATAAAGCAAGCTCAATAATTTTGTGCGGACTACAAAAGCTGTTTTTTTATCTTGAAACAAGTCTATAGAAGGAGGTATTTTAAATTTATGATTAAAAGAATAGATTTCAATGAGATTATGGAAAAATGTAAAGAATTAGGTCAAAAGAAAGTTAAAGAAATTATGAGTAAAGAGATAGTTACCGTTAAAGAGCATGGTCAATTTCTTGAATTCGCAACAGATATTGAGATGTATAATTATCTTTCTTTTCCAGTAGTAAATGAAGATGATGAAATTGTTGGTATTATTTCCCAGACAGATTTGTTGAAGCTTATTCTTTTTCATGGACCCACGAGGAATAAGCTATTAGTCGAAAAATATTTTTTAGGTGTGCCCAGTATCAAGTTAATAATGAATTTTCATCCTATTACTCTTTCTCCTGAAGATATAGTAGATGAAGCTGCTTACTTGATGTTTGAACATAAAATTCAAAGTATTCCTATCATTGAAAAGAAAAAAGTAGTGGGAGTAATAGGAAAGATAGATATTGTAAGCCAAATTTTACGCACGATGGGTTTATAATGATAGAGATAGTCTTTATCTTAGGAGTTGTATTAATCTTAATCAAGATAGTAGGGGAGTTTTTCGAGAGAATAAGCCTACCTTCTGTATTTGGAGAAATCATTTTAGGTATCATTCTGGGACCTTTATTGGGTTTCATTGTTCTTTCTTCAGCAAATGGTAGTTCTGGACATACTGCTCTGATAATTAAGCTTCTCGGTGAAATAGGAATTATCTTCTTGTTGTTCTCTATTGGGTTTGAGAAAGTGGAAATGGAAAGACTTATTGGTTCTGTTGCTAAATCTTCTTCTGTGGCAATAGTGGGAATGATATTTCCTTTTATAGCAGGATTTCTTATAGCTATTATCTTTTCAACTATCATCTTTCCTTCATCTCCAATTAAGGGTTCATTATTAATTGGTATGGCTGCCTCTACTACAAGTATTGGAATTAGCCTTCGAACATTGGTTGACATAAAGTATCTTTCTACTATGGCTGGTAGTACCATTCTTATCTCTTCTATATTGGATAGTTTTGTTAGTTTAATTATCTTATCGGTTGTGGTAGGAATTATCCAAACAGGCGATGTTTCTCTTTATCACATTATAGTAATCTTTTTTAAGATAGGTATATTTGCTTTATTGATATTCATAGCCCATAAATACATATTTCCTATACTTGCTCAATTAATAGATCGAACTTTAGTTGAAGAAGCAAATTTTGCTATTATTATAGGGATGCTCTTTATACTTTCTTATCTTACAGAGAGAATTGGATTAAGTACTATAGTTGGTTCTTTCTTGTTTGGTATGGCTATTTCTACCATCCCTAGGTTAAAAACAGAGACCATTACTTACCGAATAAGAGGAATTTCTAATGGGTTTTTCATTCCTTTCTTCTTTTTTAATGTTGGGCTTTTGTTTGATTTTAAGAATATTAGTGGTGTAGGTATGTTTGGGGTAGGACTTATTTTTTCGATTATCCTTAGTCAGATTATAGGTGGTTTCATAGGAGCAAAGATAGCTAAATTTAATTTCAGGGATTCATTAATTATTGGCACGGCTCTTATTCCCAGAAATGAGTTAACTTTAGTAGTTGCTTCTCTGGGTTTAAGTTGGAAAATATTGACCAAAGATATCTTTTCTGTAATGGTGCTTTTGGTGATAATCTCTATTCTTGTTACTCCATTAATGTTAAGGCTTGTGGTCGATAGGAAAAAGGGAACACTCAATGGAGTTATGAAAGAATATTGACACAAATGGTTTTTCTTAAATCAGGGCTATTCATGACAGTTTATTATCTTCAAATTAAGGTGCCAAGGCCACCAGTTTTACTCCATTTTAAATATCTTTGATATTCTTCTTCAAAATTAGGAGTAAAAATTTCTTTTTCTAAAAATAATCTTATTTCATCCTTGCCCCAAAATTTACCATCTTCAATCTCTTCTTGATCAACTTTAATCTTACCATCATAAATAACTTTATAGGTCCAAACCATCTCTGACTCAAGTTCATTTTGATGAATATAGTTATACATATAGACTAACTCTACCTCTTTAATCCCAAGTTCCTCGTGCATTTCCCTATAAGCTGCTTCTTCAAAAGTCTCTCCTATATTTAAATGCCCTCCTACTGAAGTATCCCATCTTCCTGGTTGAATATCTTTCTTTTTAGAACGCTTTTGAAGAAAAAGCTCTTTTTTGGAATTAAAGACTAAGACATGAGCCACTCTATGAATAAGATTAGGATCTCTATGACATTCTTTTCGAGAAGCTTTTCCTATGATATTTCCTTTCTTATCTACAACCTCAAAATATTCTTCTTTCAAAAAATTACTCCCAAAGCTTTGAGATCTTTTTCTAATTCTTCCTTAGACTTAAAATGAATTCCCGTGATCCCGATACTACCAGCTACTTCTACAAACTCTTTTATATCGTCAATGTAAATACACTCTTTGGGGTTTACCATAGCTTTGTTCACGGCTTCATAAAATATTCTCTTATCTGGCTTTCGATATCCTAACTGAAAAGACAAAATGTACTCTTCTGGAATCTTTAAAATCTCAAATTTTTGGCAGACCCAATTAAAATGAATTTCATTAGTGTTAGAAAGCAAATATATTTGATAATTCTTCTTTAAACTATTCATTAATTTATCTAAAAAAGGAATCTCAAAAAAGATATCTCCCCATATTCTTTTAAAATCTTCAAAATTTACTTCTAAACTTTTTATCTCGAGTCTTTTTAAGACTTCTTGATAAAACTCCCTTGAAGAAATCTTGCCTTCATCATAATCTTTCTCAAGACCAGTCACAAATATTCTTTGATAAATTTCTAAAGGAGAGTAAGGAGAAAAATTAGACAACCTTTTACAAGAATCCAGATGATTAAAATCTAACATTACTTTTCCTAAGTCAAATATTAAAAGCTTATAACTCATATAGTTTTGGTCATTGAGACTTGGAGTTTATCTGGATTTTGGAATTTGTGATTTGAAATTTTAACATTTTTTTGCAATCTCAATTTATTTAAGGATAGCAGGAAGAGGATAGTAGGAGAGGA
Organism: bacterium; assembly: GCA_018830565.1. Lineage (NCBI taxonomy): Bacteria > bacterium. Next base: position 16,773 of record JAHJRX010000017.1, read on the forward strand.
TAGTAAAAATATATAAGCAAGAATAAATTAGGATGGAATTAACATTTTGCTTTATTGATTTTCTTTTCTTAGCTTCTCTATCAATCTTACTATATCTTGCCCTGCTGATTTAGCTACCATACCACTGACAAAGATAAGCACCGAAAACTGCCAACAATCACTGGGACCCACAATTAACCCTGCTTTTACGTTTTCTTCTCTTTCTAATTTTTCCTTAAAAAACTCGATTGCTTTTTCTAAAGGATTTTCAAAGATGTCTAAAGTCGAGGTTTGGTTGTAAAACTTTAAAGAAGGAAAAGCAACTCCTCGAAATAAAAGAAAAGTACTTACCATGCTTTTATCAGCATGATAACTCTCTTCAAAATCAAACCCTTCAAAGATTGGATAATTTTTAGGTAAAATAATGGAAGGTTCATGAATCAAAACATTACCCTTTCTTATCACCGTATCTTTGGCGTTAATTTGAGATGGCGATAAAAGAATATAAGGAATATCCGTGGTTTTAAATGTCTGGAGAGGGCTTATTCTATATCTAATTATTTCAGTCTCTCTAATTGCTTTTTGCCAACTTTTTTCCAAGTCCATACAATCCTCTCTATTTACAACTTTATCATTAGTTTACTTTAAAATTAATTATTTTTCAATAACTTTTATCTTTTATCTTTAAATGACAGTCAAAAAATTGTCCTTGACAAGTAAGCCCACCTTAGATTAATTTAAAGAAAAGAAGTTAGATATGGTAGCATAAAATCCATAAAGACTAACCTTAAATTTAAACATATTAAGAAGGAGGAATATTATGGAATTTAAATTAACCTTTGAAAACTTAGGAAACATTGCGGAAGGAAGACCAACTTTAGGCACTGAGACACCAGTGCTTAACTATCGTATCTTACAGTTTAGCTTAAGAGAGGTAATCGAGTCAGAATTGGGTGAGGGAAAAGGAGCAGAATACCTTTACCGAGCAGGTAAACTTGCCGGAACGATGGTCTACCAAAAGTTTTTTGCTGATATAAAAGAGTTAGATGAGTTGATTAAAAAAGTTATTGATTTATTATATCAGCTTAAGATGTGCATTCTCAGGGTAGAAAAGTGTGAACCAAAAAAAGGTGTTTTTGTATTTACTGCTTTAGAAGATTTAGACTGTTCTGGGGTGCCAAAAATTGGTTGGCCTATCTGTCAATATGATGAAGGTTTTATCTCAGCTATTTTATCTATCTTTACTGGTAAAAATGTAGTCGTTAAAGAAGTTGATTGCTGGGCAACAGGAGAAAGATTTTGCCGCTTAGAAGCTAAGGTAGTGGAATAGTTTAAGCTATTTTGGCGAGATGAAGAATTCCCATCAATAAAAGATTTTTCGTAAACATCTGGTAATTCATGGAAGATAAGAATTTACAAATAAATATACTGGTAGAGAGCATAGAGAAAATTTTAAATGGGAATTATGATGTCATTATTGAAGTAGATCCTCAGAGTGAGTTTAAAGAATTAATTGAAAAGATTAACTTACTCTCTCAAGAGTTAAAATCTCTTTTTTTAGCTGGCAAGAAGATAGCCCAAGGTAATCTTCCCTTCCCGATAAAAGGGTCTTTTGGGATAGCAGCGGTATTAAAATCAATTCAGTCAAATTTAACTCATTTAGTTTGGCAAGTTAAGGAAGTAACCAAGGGAGATTTTTCTCAAAAAATAATCGCTCTGGGAAAAGTGTCTCAGGCTTTTAATAAAATGGTTGCTGTCTTAAAAAAAACTAAAACTACCCTTGAAAAAAATACCCAAAAATTAAAAGAAAAAAATATAGAACTTCAGCAATTAGTAATCAGCATTATTCAAGGATTATTTAAGATTATCGAAACTAAGGATAGCTATATAAAAATACATTCTATAAATGTAGCTAAATATGCTACGGTAATTGCTAAAGAGCTTGCCTTCTCGGAAGATGAAGTAGAATTAATAAGGATTGCTGGATATATGCATGACTTAGGAAAGATTGGAGTAAAAGGGAGTATTTTAAAAAAGCCTGGTAAGCTAACGACAAAAGAATATGAAGATATCAAAAAACATCCTTTAATTTCTGCAGATGTTCTTGGGCCGATAAAGGAATTTAACTCTATTATAGGTTCTGTTCGACATCATCATGAAAGATTTGATGGTAGTGGCTACCCAAGTGGTCTTAAAGGTAAAGGCATACCTATCGGGGCTAGGGTTTTAGCTATTGCCGATGCTTTTGATGATATGACTTCAGAAAGAACCTATCATGCAGCCCTTTCTAAAGAGAGAGCAGTGAAAGAGTTATTAGTTAATAAGGAAACTCAATTTGATCCAGAATTAGTAAATATATTTGTAAGAATAATAGCCAGCTCTTAGTTTTCAGCTTTTATGCTGATGGCTAAAAACTGACAATTTTGGCTTATCTTATTTTTTCTACATTAAATCCTATTAAATTAGCTAATTCCTTGAAGGTATCAATGATCGGCATTGACTTACCCTCGTGAGCTTTCTTACTAATTAATTCATAAATAAGATCTTCTATCTTATAATTCCAATTTACATCACCTAAGCTTTTTATAAATTCTACCATTTTTTTAGTTTGGCTTATATTCCTTAAAGTAAAGTCTTTCTTTAATTTAATTATTTTTTTCAAGACCAAGGGTTGTAACTTATCTTGAAAAGTATTATAATTTAAGGGTAAACTTAAGTCTTGACTTTCTTTAACCGTATCTTGGAGTTGAAAAAACAAACTTTCTTCAAAATTATTACCTAAGGAGTTAATCATCTTATTTGCCTTATAATTTAAAGAAGCTTCAAGCTCATTCTTAACATCTTTAGGAATAGAAACTTCTAATCTTCTTGCTTCCTTAGCTATAAATAAGTACTCTTCTAAGATATCTTCATAAAAGATTTCTAATTTATCCATCTCATTCTTTATTAACAGAGAAAAGACTTCTTCTCTTTGATCAATAAGGAGATCAGTTAAAGTATAATATCTTTTCTCAAATAAAGGAGTATAAATTTCTTTAAATCCATCTAATAGATCTTCATTTTTAGCTGAAATTACCTTACTTTTTAAAGTATGGTAATTTTCCTCATCTTTAATCTCTTTTACATAAACTTGAAAGATATAATCGGGAAGGTGAATGGCAAAAAATATAACTTTCTTAGTCTCAAAGATAATTCCATCGGTAATCTTTATTAACCCGATACTAATATTAGCTACCCCTAATTTTCTCTTAAAGAAATCGTTCCGATCAAGCTGGTAATGGTAAAAAGTATTAGATAAATTGGAATTAAATAAGAGCAAAATAACATATGAAGCTACCATTCTTTCTAATGTAACCTTAGAAGGAACGACCAACTTTTTGTAAATTTCTAAACCATCTTTATATAAAAAGAGGTTACTCTTAGCATTTTTGAGCAAAGCTAAGAATCTTTCTTCCAAGTCTGTTTTTCCTAACTCTTTAGCTAATTCCATAGCTTTAAGGCTGTATTTTAAATTTTGAATAGTCTCAATTCCTGATATGTCCGCAAAAAACCAACCACAACTGGTGTACATAAGCATAGCATTTCTTTGGATCTCTAATAATTTTAAGGCCTTAACTCTTTCTTTCTCAGAAAATTCTGATTTAAGATGTTTTTTTAGAAATTTAGAGATAGTAACTTTATTTCTGTTTAACATTACTCCAATATAGGCGTTTCTCGCTTCCCATATATCATGAAAGTAGAGACTACCTACTTCTTCATAAAATTTTGCCAATTCATCTCGAAGTATATCTAAAGCTTCTCTTAAGGGTTTACGCCACTGTTGATGCCAACCAGGGTTACCTCCCGTAGAGCATCCACAGTTAGAATTCCATCTTTCTACCCCGTGAAAACAACTCCAAGAACTCCCTTTCTTTTTTTCTCCTTCCTCAATCTCTACTTCAAATTCAGGTGGATAGAGGTTTAAAAAATGGCCATAATTTATTATCTGGATATGGTTTTTTGGTAATTCATAACTAACTAAGTAAGCTAAACATAGATCTCCAAAGACTTTATGATGGCCATAAGTTTCACCATCAGTAGCAATATGAAACAACTGATTATCTCCTTCCAAAGCAAAGCTTCTCTTTATCTTTTCTAAAAATAACTTAGCGCTTATTAATAAATCTTCAAAAGCCACGCTCTTAGCTACGTAACCATCATAAAAGAAGACATCTAAATGCCTTTCTTTTCTTTTGCCTGATGAATTTAAAAGTATTCGATAAGCCCTTTTTGGATCTATCTTTCCTTCCCTTGCATCTACCCATTCTTTCTTATTTAAAGGACGAATTCTTCTGGCTTGATAAGGAGATAAGACAATAAATTTTATCCCCTCTTCTACTAAAACATTGACTACTTCCATATTAACGGCTGTCTCTGGGAGCCACATCCCTTCAGGCATTCTTCCAAAACGATACTTAAAATCAACAATTCCCCATCTTATTTGAGTTACTTTATCTCTATGATTAGCTAAAGGAAGAATTATATGATTGTATGCCTGGCAGAGAGCATTACCATGACCATTATTTTTTTTAAGACTAATCCTATCACCTTCCAAGATTTTATGATATTCTTCCTTAAAATTTTTCTCTAAATATGAAAAAAGAGTAGGCCCAAAGTTAAAACTAAGATAAGAGTAGTTATTAACGATACTCAATATTTTACCTTTCTCATCTTTTATCTTAGCAAAGGAATTAGGCAGATAGCATTCATGGGTTATTCTTTCATTCCAATCGTGATAAGGAAAAGCACTTTTCTGAAGCTCTATGGACTCTGTCCAGGGATTTTCTCGGGGAGGTTGATAAAAATGTCCATGAATAACGGCATATAACTTTCTTTCTCTTGCTGACTTTTCCAAATGTTCCTTCACTCTTAACTCCTTTAATCTTTTACAAATTGTTCACTCATATAAAATCTTGTTTATCCTTCTTGTTTTCCCGCTTCACTAAAAAAAGCAGACTCTGTTCTTCATCTTACTTCTCTTTGTCCAAATAGACTATCTCGGCGTGATTATCTTGCGTGTTGTAGACACAAAAACTAGGCACTCCTTTCATACCCATCACTTCTCCAGGACAAATTAAATGCCTTTCTTCTTCCTTAATTAAATAAGGCTTATGAATATGTCCGTGGCAGACTAAATCGTACTCTTTTTTAGCAAATAAGCCTTCAGCTAATTTTTGATCATGTAAAAAAACTATTTTTTTTCCTTCTATTTCTATCTCTCCTAAATCTCCGTGTAAGATTATATTTTTTAAATTAGTATAAGTTAATTTGGTCATTAAATATCTATCTCCATCCCCGTTGCCAAATACTCCATGCACCGGTAAATTTAAACTTTCCAAATGAAAAAGCATAAAAGAAGCACAATAATCACCACAGTGAATTAAAATGGCTACCTCTTTTCTTTTTAAAAGCTCTTTTATTTTATCAAAGTTCCGTATATTATCATGAGTATCAGAAATAATGCCAATCTTCATCATCTCACCTCCAGTAATATTTTAACATATTTAGTCTTATCTGCCAATACATTTTCATTTGTGTGTAACAGCAAAATGAAAATGTCCTGTTTTCCGTTAAATAGAAATGTCCTATTTTGTATTAGATAAAAATGATCTTTTATATGGGTTTATTTTAAACTTCCTCCAAGGGTGATCCAATGGAAGAATATGCACCTTTCTTAT
>JAHJRX010000018.1 GCA_018830565.1 bacterium
AGTGATTCCGCCGTTAACCCAGAAGCACTCGTGTCAATAGCTGAAAACATCTTCATCTTAATCTCACCCCCATAACAATTATTTCCGCCGTTAACCCAGAAGCACTCGTGTCAATAGCTGAAAACATCTTCATCTTAATTTCACCTCCATAACAATTATTTCCGCCGTTAACCCAGAAGCACTCGTGTCAATAGCTGAAAACATCTTCATCTTAATTTCACCTCCATATAGCACTTATTAATGAAAATTTGACATAGAGCAAATTAATTTAACTCTAAGCAAGTTTATCTTTTGTTACGCTGAAAACATCTTCATCTTATCTTGCCCCCGAAGCAATTAATTGTTTAAGAGAGGAAATTCTTTTATTGACCAAAGTAAATGTAGACTCATATAAGATTGTATTTTTAGCCAAATTAGCTATCTCGACATCTATATCTACATTATTACCGTCATTACGATAGATAGTATCATTTTCTCGTATAGTCTTTGGTGTTACCTTCCCAAAGTCTACTCCTACTTCTTCTTTAAACTTTAAATGATCGGGATGAATTCTTCTGGCCTTTATAGAACCGTGCCCTTCTAATGCTTTTCTAAGTTCTGATTCAAAACTTACCGCTGATCGTTTAAAGTTAGGAGTATTAATATTAGCTATATTATTAGCTATTACTTTATGTCGAAGCATAGCTGTATCTAACCCTTTTTGCAAGACATTAAAACTCTTCATAAATGATGACTTAGGATTATTAAATAACATCTTAAATCCTGACTAATTACTTGATATTACTTGATAAAAGTATCTTACTTGATAAAAGTCCTGACTAATTACTTGATAAAATTATCGGCTATTTTTGATAAATACTAAAGATAAATACTAAACTAAAATAAAAACTTAAAGAATGTATCTACTTAAATTATTATCTTTTACAATCTCTTTTAATCTTTCCCTTACATATTCTTCCGTAATGACTATCTCTTTATCTTTTAAATCAGGAGCTTCAAAAGATATATCTTCCAATACCTTCTCTATAATAGTATGCAGTCTTCTCGCTCCAATATTTTCAGTCTCTGTATTTACTAAGTAAGCAAAAGAAGCTATCTCGTCAATTGTTTTTTCAGTAAAACTTAGTTTTATATCTTCTACACTTAATAAAGCTTCATATTGTTTGGTAATAGCATTTCGAGGCTTAACTAAGATCTCTTTAAAGTCTTCCATGGTTAAAGAAGAAAGCTCTACTCTAATAGGAAATCTTCCTTGTAATTCAGGAATTAAATCTGAAGGTTTAACGTTATGAAAAGTGCCCGCGGCTATAAATAAGATATGATTTGTCATTACTGTCCCATATTTAGTACTAATACAAGATCCTTCCACAATAGGTAAGATATCCCTTTGCACTCCTTGACGAGAAACATCAGGGCCAGCTCCTTTATCTGAACTAGCAATTTTATCGATTTCATCTAAAAAGATAATCCCTAATTCTTCTACTTTAGTAATTGCTCTTTTAGTAATTTCATCCATATCGATAAGTTTCGAAGCTTCTTCATTAATTAAGATCCGCCGTCCTTCAGAAATAGTCTTTTTTTGTCGCTTCGTCTTTTGAGGAAAGATACTTCCTAAAGCATCAGAAAATCCCATATCCATTCCCTCTATGCCACTACCTGAAAATACTTCCACAATTGGTAAGACAGATTCTCTAACTTCTATCTCAATAACTCGATCTTCTAATAAGCCACCCTCCAATTGTTGTTTTAATTTTTTCCTTGTCTTCTCAAAACGAAGCAAACTTTCTTTTTCTTCTTCCTTGTTATTAGAGCCTTTCTTTTTAGGATAAGGTAACAAGATATCTAAAATCCTTTCTTGGGCTAATAGGTGAGCTTTGCCTTGAACCTTTTCTATTTCTTTAGCTTTTTCCCTGCTTACCGAAAGATTAACTAAATCCCTAATCATAGATTCTACATCTCTGCCCACATATCCTACTTCTGTAAACTTAGTTATTTCTATTTTTAAGAAAGGGGCATCATATAAATCAGCTATCCGCCGTGAAATTTCTGTCTTACCTACACCTGTTGGACCAATCATAATAATATTCTTAGGTGTTATTTCTTTTCTTGTTTCCAAAGGAAGCTTTTGGCTACGATAACGATTCCTCAGAGCTACAGCTATTGCTTTCTTTGCTTTTTCTTGACCAATAATATACTTATTTAATTCTTCAACAATCTGCTTAGGTGTTAAGTCCATAAAAACCTTTCTTTATATTAGTTATTATATTAGTTATTTTTTTACAATATTTCTATACTTATTTGATCATTGGTAAAAACGCATATTTCTGAAGCTAATTTAAGAGATTCTTTAACAATCTCCTCCGCCTTTAAATTAGAATAAGCAATTAAAGCCCTAGCTGCCGCTAAAGCATAAGGACCTCCAGAGCCAATCGCGACAAGACCATCATCAGGCTCGATAATTTCTCCATTTCCAGAAATTATTAAAGACTTTTCTTTATCAGCTACCGCTAACAAGGCTTCTAACCTTCTAAGAAATTTATCCGTCCGCCATTCTTTAGCCATTTCCACTGCCGCTCGAATTAAATTTCCTTTATATTCTTTCAGCTTTCCATCTAATTTATCAAAAAGAGTAAAAGCATCAGCCGCTGCCCCAGCAAAACCAGCTAATATCTGATTTTCGTAAATCTTTCTAATCTTCTTAGTATTTTTTTTCATAATGGTATTTCCAAAGCTAACTTGACCATCTCCTCCGATAGCTACTTTTCCATCTTTTCTAACAATAATTATCGTAGTACTTTTAAATTTATCCATTTATCCTCGCTTCTCTTTAAAATCCTTACCTTCAAGGTATCGCCATTAAGCTCGGGGGTGAGTTTTATCATAGACAGATTTTAACCTCTTGGTAGTAACATGGGTATAAATCTGAGTAGTAGATAGACTCACATGTCCCAATAACTCTTGAACTACTCTTAAGTCAGCTCCAGCATTCAACATATGGGTAGCAAAAGTATGCCTCAAGGTATGAGGGCTAATTCCTTTTTGAGCACATACTTTATTTAAGTATTTAGTTACTATCCCCCAAACCCCTCGGCTGGTAATTCTTTCTCCTTTAAAATTTAAGAATAAGGCTTTATTCTCCTCTTTAGATAAAGAGCTTTTTAAAAGATCATTCCTTTTCTCCAGATACTCATTTATGACCGCCAGAGCGTAGGAGCCAATGGGTAAGAGCCGCTCTTTTCTTCCTTTACCTACTACCAAAACAACCCCATCTATAAGATCTAAATCAGTAATACTTATACTCACCAATTCGCTTACTCGCAGCCCGCTACTATAAAATAACTCTAAAATTGCTTTATCTCGCCACCCTAAAACATCTTCTTTAAATTCTCCCTTAAAAAGTTTATTAATCTCCTCTTGATATAAGAATTTAGGCAGCTCTTTTTGAAGCTTAGGTGTAGCAATATACTTGGCTGGATTTTTTTTAAAATAATCTTCTCGACATAGATATCTAAAAAAAGAACGCAGCGAAGCTAATCTTCGAACTATAGTTCTTCGAGCATAATCTTTACTTTGGAGAAAACCTAAATACTGCCGCAATAAAGAGTGATTGTAATCTTGATTCTTCAAATTAATTCCTTTAAACTGGTGTTTAGTAAAATCGTTAAATGTTTGTAAGTCTTTTTTATAGCTTCTCCATGTATGGCTTGAAGCATTTTTTTCTACTTCTAAATATCTTAAAAAGTCTCTTAAATATTTTGGAAAATCTTCCATAAATTAATCTTGTCAACGTTTAGGTATCAGCCTAAAAAAATTTCAAGAAAAGAGGCAAAACCACTGAGACAAAACTAACTGCTGACACCTGACGGTTGAACGATTACTAATCTTTACTTTTTGCTTTTGACTCTTTCTTGCACTCTGGCTTGAGGCAGAATAAAGATTCTTTAGTCTTAATCTTTTTCTTAAACAACACTCCATTACAAGAAGGACACTTATTAAGAGTAGGCTCGTACCAGCTTACAAAATTACATTTAGGATAGTTGCTGCACCCATAAAATATCTTCTTTTTTTTGCTCCGCTTAATTACAACATCCCCATCGCAACCTTCGAGAAGACATTTAATTCCTATCCCTAAAGACTTAGTATAAGTACATTGAGGATAATTGCTACAAGCTAAAAACTTACCAAATCTTCCTATCTTTACCCTTAAATTTATGGAACAGCGGGGACATTGCTCTTCCACCTCTACTTCTCTGGTGCTTTTTATATCCTCTATATTTATTTTAGCTTCTTCTAAAGAAGAAGAAAAAGGAGTCCAAAAATTTTGTAAAATTTTTATCCAATCAGATTTTCCACTTTCTATCTCGTCTAATTCTTCTTCTATTAAAGAAGTAAAATTAATATCTAAAATTTTGGGAAAATTAGTAATCAAGAGTTTGTTTACTATTTTTCCCAAGTCAGTAGGATAAAATTTTCCACCTTCTTTTTGAACATAACCACGATTACTAATGGTAAAAATAATAGGCACATAAGTGCTTGGCCTTCCAATGCCTTTTTCTTCTAATACTTTTATTAAAGTTGCTTCGCTATAACGAGAAGGAGGTTGAGTAAAGTGTTGCTTGGGTTCTAATTTTAAAATTCTTACTTCTTCCTCTTTGGCTAATTTGGGTAATTTTTCTTTTTCTTCTTTTTCTTCTTTCTCTTCTTCTTGATATACCTTTAAAAAACCATCAAAAGTAATGATCGAAGATGAAGCCCTAAATAAATACCTTTCTCCTTCTATATCTACAGCTATGGAAAGATACCTGGCTGGTTCCATTTGACTGGCTATAAATTTACTCCAAATTAAGTGATAAAGACAAAATTGATCTTTATTGAGCTGTTCTCTTAATAACTGGGGAGTTTTTTCTATAATGGTTGGCCTTATAGCTTCATGAGCTTCTTGAGCCGTCTTTTTACTTTTATACTTTGGAATCTTCAAAGGAACATATTCTTGGCCAAAATTATTCTTGATAAAAGAACGAGCTTTTTCGGCAGCTTCTTCAGCTATTCTTGGAGAATCAGTCCGCATATAAGTAATTAGCCCTACTGGCCCTTCTCCTTTGATTTCCACTCCCTCGTATAGCTGTTGAGCAATTTGCATGGTTTTAGAAGCTGTAAAGTTATATCTTCTAAAAGCTTCTTGTTGTAAGGTACTGGTAATAAAAGGAGGATACGGATTCTTTTTTTGAATTTTTTCACTAACTAAGACCACCTTATATCTTTTTTCCTTAATACTCTCTAAAATCTCTTCTACTTCTTCTTTATTCTTTAACTCAAAGACCTTTCCATCTATTTTATAAAGCTTGGCTTTAAATACTTCATCCTTACTGCTCTTAAACTCGCCTGTAATTGACCAGTATTCTTGAGATTTAAAACTTAAAATCTCTTCCTCACGTTCACAAATTAATCTAACTGTTACCGATTGAACTCTCCCGGCAGAAAGATTTCCTCCTACTTTCTTTCTAAGAAGAGGACTAATCTTATAACCAACTAAGCGATCTAATATTCGCCGTGCTTGTTGGGCATTAACTAAATTAAGATCAATGTCCCTAGGAAGACTTAGAGCTTCTAAAACTGCTTTTTCTGTAATCTCATTAAAAGAAATTCTCTTAATATTTTTATTAACCAAACTTAACTCTTCAAAAAGATGCCAAGAAATAGCTTCTCCTTCTCTATCTGGATCAGGAGCTAAAAGAACTTCCTTAGCCTGGCTGGCTAATAACTTAAGATTTGAGATTACCTCTTTCTTTCCTTTAATAACTACATATTGAGGTTTAAAGTTATCTTTTATGTTTACTCCTAGTGTTTTAAGAGGCAGATCTTTAATATGTCCTTTGGAAGCACCCAGTAACCACAAGTTTCCTAAGAATTTATGTAAAGTCTTAATCTTAGTAGGAGATTCAACGACTATTAATGATTTTACTTCTTTCAATTTTACTCCAGGTAATCTTAATTTAAGATATATTTTTGACCCATCAATTGACGAATAAGTCCTTTTAGCTCAAGCTGCATTAAAACCCTTGAAATATTAACTATATCTTCTTTAGCTAAGATAGTTAAATCGTCAATATGAACAGAATCGTCGGTCATTAAATTATAAATCTTTCTTTCTATGGGTAATAATTCTTCCTTTAAATCTTTTTTAGCTCTACTTTCACCAGCCACTAACCCAAATTCTTCTAAGATATCTTCGTAACTAGTAACTAATTTAGCTCCTTGTTTAATTAACTTATGAGTACCTTGACTAAACTTGCTAAATATTCTTCCCGGTATAGCAAATACTTCTCTCCCTTGTTCTAAAGCAAAAGAAGCAGTAATTAAAGAGCCGCTTTTGGCCCAAGCTTCCACCACTAAGACGCCCATAGAAAGCCCACTAATAATCCTATTTCTCCTAGGGAAATTACCTCGTTCTGGCGGCGTCCCATAAGAAAATTCACTCACCAAAGCTCCTCTTTCTTCTATTTCTTCCATTAATCTTCTATTTTCAGAAGGATAAGCAATATCTAACCCACAACCTAAAACAGCGATTGTTCTTCCTTTTTCTTCTAAGGTACCTTTATGAGCACAAGTATCAATGCCTAAAGCCAATCCACTGACAATCGTAAATCCCTGCCTACTTAATTCCTTAGCCATCTCAAAAGCTACTTTCTTTCCATAAGAAGTAGCTAATCGTGATCCTATCACCGCTAAAGCTTTTTCTTCTTTCTTAATCTCTCCTTTTACATATAAGACTACCGGAGGATCAAAGATATTCCTTAACCACTCAGGATAGCTTTCATCTTCTAAAGTAATTATCTTGGCCTTATCTCTCTGAGCTTTCTTTAGCTCTCCTTCTACCTCTATCTTATTTCTAAACTTGCAGATATTAATAGCAATAACTTCTCCAATTCCAGGAATCTTACTTAAGACCTTAAAATCGGCCTTTAAGATTTCTCTGACATCTTTAAAATAATCTAATAAAATCTTAATTCTAACCGGACCTAAGCCTGGAATCTTATTTAAGATTAAAAAAGCTGTAACTTTTTCAACCATTTTAACGAAACCTTTTTAAACGATCATAAACTCTTACCCCTAAAGCACTAAGATTTTCTAAGGCTTCTCGTTGGTTTGGATCTATCTCCAAAGCCTTTTTAAAACAATCCACTGCTTTTTTATTTTCTCTCATCGCTTGATAAACTATGCCTAAGTTACTGTAATAACTAGCCACTATCTTTATCTTAGGAGGAGATCTCTTGATGGCTTCTTGATAACTTAAGGCAGCTTCATTAAATCTTTTTATTTCATAGTAACATTTACCTAGGGTCACATAGGCATTAATAAACCTTGGCTCTAAAGAGATAGCTTTCTTTAAGCATTTTATTCCCTCGTCAAGGCATCCTTTTTTAAAAAAATAGATAATTCCTAATCCATAATAAGGTAATTCAAATTCAGGAAAAAGTTTAAGAGATTTATAATATTCCTCTATCGCTTGATCCAAATAAACTTCCTCGACTCTTCCTAAATTAGCATAACAAATTCCTAAATTATAATGAACAAGATAATCATTTGATTGAAGTGCCAGCGACTCCTTATAATGCTCAGCAGCTTGATTCCAGAACCCCTTCTTTTTTAGGTGATCTCCCATCTTTTTATGAAGAAATTGGGTATATTGATAAGCTTCTATCTTTAAATTAATAACCTCCTCAAATTTTTTAATAGCCTTTTCCCAGTCTTCAGGTTTTTTACTTTTGGAAAGTTTAATGGCTTTTTTATAATAATCCTTAGCGACATTATCGCCACAACCACTGCTAAATACGGCTAATATTAAAGATACAACTAAGATAAATCGTCGCGTCAACATCTAATCTCCCTAAGCATCCTTTAGTCTCCCTTCCCATCCCCTTTAAAGGAGGTTGAGGGGCGTCTTAAATTATTCTCCTAATATTTGCAAAACATCTCTTTTTCGAAATCTACGGTGTTTTCCAGAACCAAGGCGATAAGCTTTTAATTGTCCTGAATTAGTGAATCTTCTCACGGTAACCTTGCTTACTCCCAAAAGATCAGCTGCTTCTGCCACTGTTAACATTTGATCCAGTTCTTTTTCTAAGCCAATATCTTCTTCGAGATTATCCATATAAAGACCCATCTTTTACTCCTTTGTTCTTTTCCTGATCGCATTTATAAATATTGTATAAATTTATAAATATTGTATAAGTTAATATAACTTTGTATAAAGTTGAATATTATAAATATTGTTTAATCTTGTCAAGTATTTTAATTAAAAATTTAACTTTAAATTGCTAAATTTGTAATGAATTTCTTAATTTCATCTACAACAATTCGTGATGAGCCGCAAAAATTATTTGACTATGTCAGGTTTATCTGCCAAAATGAAAGCCATTAAGATACTTGGGATGTAAATTAGTATTCCCTTAAAACTTGCCCAAAAAAAGAAATCGGCGGGAAAAAGAATAAGAAAAACTAACTTGGGGTAAGGTAAATAAAGGTTTCAGGTCAGCCGCAAAGATAAAATTGCACTTATGGTACTTCCAGTGAGGGAAAAATGCAGATTGGCGTAATTGGAGCTGGGGTTTGCAGCCAAGAGTTAGCTAAGTTAGCTTATGAAGTTGGCTATTATATTGGCCAAAGTAAAGCTATCTTAATCTGCGGCGGGTTGGGAGGAGTAATGGAAGAAGCTTGTCGTGGAGCTAAAGATGCGGGGGGAGTAACCGTCGGGGTGCTACCGGGTCTTAGTTCCACCGATTCTAATCCTTATTTAGATGTTAAAATGGTTACCGCTCTTAATGAAGCTCGTAACCTTATTATTGTTCGCTCTTCTCAAGCCATTATTGCCATAAGTGGAGAATATGGAACATTATCAGAGATTGCCTTTGCTTTAAAATTTAAGATTCCTATTATTGGACTAAAAACATGGAATTTAGGAAGTAATGTTCCTCTCTTAAAGGCTAAAACTCCTCAAGAAGCTATTCAGTTGGCTCTTAAATTAGGAAAGATTCATGAAAGTTAATCTCTATCTCCATACTCCTTTAGGCTCTCCTGGTAGTTAAATTTATCCTCTTTTTCTGGGGGTCAAAGTAGTTGGAAATAATATTACAGCCATTTAAAATAGGTAATATCAAAGAGAAAAATGCTCAACCAACTCAATTATCTTAAATTCATCTTAATTTGCAGCTTGTTTATTCAAAACTGTGCTCATTTTACTACATTTCCTAATCAAAATAAAAAAGGAATTAATCATTTAGTTAAAAAAGGAGAAACTATTTGGAGCATTGCTAATCTTTATAAAGTCTCAGCAGAAGAGATTGTAAGAACCAATGATTTTCATAAGATTAAAGATTTAAAAGCTGGCGATACCATTTTTATTCCTGGAGTAAAAAAAAAATTAGCCCCTCTTCTTTCTCACGATATTCTTCCTAAATTAAAAGATGAGGAAAACTTCATCTTTCCAGTAAAAGGAATTATTGTCTCTTATTTTGAACTGCGAAATGGAAGAATGCATCAAGGCATAGATATCAAAGCACCTGAAGGCACTGAAATTAAAGCTATTTCTAATGGTACAGTCATTTACTCCAGCAATAGTTTTCGTGGGTATGGAAATATTGTTATTATTAAACACCAAGATAATTTTCATAGTGTCTATGCTCATAATAAAGAAAATTTAGTTAAAATTGGTCAAAAGGTGACCAAAGGACAAGTGATAGCTTTGGTAGGCAATACAGGGAATGCTGATTGTTTTCATCTTCATTTCGAACTTCGTAATAAAGGAAAGCCGATGGACCCCTTAAAATTTTGTTTTTAAATCTAAAATTTGAGGAATCCCTTGTCCTTCTTGATTTTTCTGACAAATAAGATTTTAGTTTGTCGTAATTGAAGTTATAGTATTTATTAGTTACCCCAGTTATTAATTATACCAGCTGAACAATGAACCCTAATTTTATTGAACTTTCTGAGATAAAAAAGATTTACACTATGGGCAAGACAGACTTTCTTGCCTTGAAAGGGATATCTCTATCCATTGCAAGGGGTGAGTTTATTGCCATAATGGGAGCATCTGGCAGTGGAAAATCTACCTTGATGAATATCATCGGATGCCTTGATAACCCTACGACTGGCACATATCTATTGGATGGAGAAGATGTAATCACAAATAATGATAAGGAATTGGCACGAATAAGAAATAAAAAAATCGGCTTTGTCTTTCAGTTCTTTAATTTATTGGGAAAGCAGAGTGCTTTAGATAATGTGATGCTGCCCTTATTGTATTCCGGATTTTTAAGGAAAAACAGGAGAAAAATAGCCTCTGAGGCCCTTGAAATGGTAGGGCTTTCCACTAAACTAAGGAATAAACCGTCTGAGATGTCTGGCGGAGAACAGCAGCGGGTTGCCATTGCCAGAGCCTTAGTTAATAACCCTGAAATTATCTGCGCCGACGAGCCGACAGGAAACCTTGACAGCCAGACAAGCCATGAGATAATGGAAATATTGCTTGGCTTAAATAAAAAGGGCAGAACCATAATTCTTGTTACCCATGAAGCAGATATTGCGGGCTATGCCCAACGGATTATCAGGATGAAGGATGGGGGGATTGTGTAAATGGTAGCAAGAATTCAGAATACAGGAGTCAGAATACAGGAGTCAGAATGCAGAATAGCGTTGCATATACCTGTGACAGCATACCCTCCTGACTCCTTTCCTTTCTGTTCCCCTTCTGACTTCTATATTCTGAATTCTGTATTCTGACTTTGAAATAGGAGCATTGCATGAATTTCTTAGACTGCCTCATTTCTTCAATCAGCAGCCTAATCCAGCATAAATTGAGGTCATTCCTGACCATGCTTGGCATGGTCATTGGTGTCTTCGCCATAACCACTGTCTTGACTATCTCAAAAGGAGGTAAAGAACTTATCTTAAGTGAGTTTTTATCGGCAGGGACAAATATAATCATGGCTTTTAATGCTGAGATGGAGCAAAGAATGGATAAGCTCGCCTATCTGACTGAGGATCAGGTTATGGCCATGAAAGAAACAATCCCGCAGATAGATGACCTTTCCCCAATGTATTTTCTGATGACACCCTTAAAGGTAAAAGGCAGAATGAAACAAATAACGATTCTTGGGACACCAGAAAACTTTTTTCGTGTCAGGGGGATAAAGGCTTCTTCTGGCAGAATATTTACCGAGAATGAGGTCAGGCGGTGTGAGAGGGTTTGCGTGGTTGGAAAAGAGCTTTTTTATGATCTTTTTGGAAAAACAAGAACACTGGGGCAAGAGATCAGGGTAGAAGAGACATATTTCAGGGTAATTGGGGTAATGGGTCATAAGATGGAATTCGGACCCATGGATATTAATTCTGCCATAGGGGTTCCTTCATCCTGTGTTCAGAGGCTGCTGGGTGCTCGTGAGATATATGCGGTGCAATTTCTTGGGAAGGAAGGGGTATCTATTCCTTTGCTCAAAAATAAGATAAAAAATCATCTTAGACAAATATTTGGTGGAAGGGATAGGTTTGAGGTACATTCAGTAGATGAGCTTCTTTCGATGCTGGATAAGGTAATGGGTGTTATTGCTATTGTTTTGGGCAGCATTGCCGGGGTTTCTCTTTTAGTGGGGGGAATTGGTATTATGAATATCATGCTGGTCTCGGTTCGTGAGAGAACGCGTGAAATTGGGATAAGAAAGGCTTGTGGTGCCACAAAGAGCAATATCCTTTTGCAATTTTTGATAGAATCCTTAGCCTTATGCTCAATCGGCGGCGGGATAGGAATATTGGCCAGTATTGGTCTGGTATTGATAATCTCTGCTGTGATGAAGATAGCTTTTTTTATCTCAAGTCTGGCTATTATTATTGGGTTTGGGTTTTCCTTTTTTGTCGGCATCTTTTTCGGGGTCTATCCGGCATGTATAGCTGCAAAGACTAATCCAGTGGAGGCAATGAGGTATGAGTAATTGTTTAGCTGTCAGCTATCAGCAATCAGCAGTCAGCACTAAATATGCTGCCTTCTGCCTCCTGCTTACTGCCTGCTTCCCTATTATGGCAGCAACCTCTTATACTAAGCTCATCCATAATCTTACCCTGCAGGATGCAGTCAGGATAGGGTTAAAAAATAGCAGAGAATTGACCATGGCTAATCTGCAACAAGAACAAACAAAGGCATCTTTAAAGGAAACACTATCTCAGGCCTATCCAAAGATAATGGGTAATATAGGCTCTTCTTACATTAACCTGGAAAAGATAGGCGGAATTCGGACAGGGACAAGTCCTGTCCTTACAACAGACGGTGAAGGATACAGCAATAATTTGTCCCTTTCTCTGAACCAAATTCTATGGACAGGCGGGAAGGTTGCCAATGCCATTAAGTGCAGCCATAAGGAGATAGAGATTTCTTTATTGAAAATAGAAGAGGTGAAAAATGAAACTATCTACAAAATCGCAACCTCCTACTGGAATCTGAAGAAAGCTGTTGAACTAAAGAAGGCTTGCGAAAAAAGAGTAGATTATGCCGGTTTAATCATGGAGATTGCCTCTGTTAGATACAAAGAGGGTCTTATTCCAGAGGTAGAGGTTATGAAGCAAGAGGTAAATCTAGCTCAGGCAAAAGAGGAGCTGATAAAGGCATCATGCAGTGAAAAAATGGCCGGAGATAATCTCAGGAGCCTTTTGAGAATGGAAGGGAAGATAAATCTCATGGATGAACCTGCCTTTGTCCCGCTAAATATAGATGAAGAGAAAATAGTATTAGAGGTAATGACAACTAATTCAGAGATTGCAGGAAGAAAGGCAGAGACAAAGAGTAAGGGATTGCAGGTGAAGATAGCCAGGGCAGATTACCTTCCTAATGTCAACCTGATTGGAAGTTATAACTGGAGTGGTGAAAACAAGGATGGATTCAAAAAGAGCCTTGATCGGGTGTCAGAAGATTCCTGGACATGCGGGATAAACATTGAGATTCCAATATTTAATGGTTTCTACACTGCCTCTAAGGTGAAAGAAGCGAAACTAACCTATAAAGGGGCAGAAGAAAATCTCAATAGCTTAAAAGATAAGATTACTTTAGAAACAAAGGAGATTCTGGCTAGATTATTAGAAGCAGAGGAGAGGGTAAGGGTCTCTGAAAAGAATAAGGAATGGGGAAATGAGATCTTGGGGATCGCAAGGGTAAGGTATGAACTTGGTAAAGCCACTCTTTCTGAGGTAAAAGAGGCAGAGGAGATATTTATTCGTTCCTCTACTATGCAAATTGAGGCTGTGATTGATTATAATCTGTGCAGGATGAACCTGTTGAGGATTATGGGAAAGATAGGAGAGGGATTTTGAGTAACTGCTCAATATCCTGGGGCAATTCCAGAAAATTGAAAAGGTAAGCCTTTAGTTATCAGTGGTAGTCGCAGGCTTATATCCTTGCGTAAAATAACGCAACTTAAAAAAGGGAGCACCTCTGGCAGTTGCGACTAATAATTTCCACCGATTATTGAGCAATTACGATTTTTAAGACTTTTCGTAACTACTCAGGTGTAAAAAAGGAAAAAAAAGGGGGGGGACAGGGAAATGGAAAAGATAAATGAACCACAACGGCACAAAGACACGAAGTAAATCTATCAATAATCTTAGTTCATGAGTGTCTTAGTGGCAATCTCTCCAATTCTCCCTTTTCTCCACCTCTCCATCTTACACATTTAGTATAGCTGAATAGTTATGTTCCCATGTAATTACAAATGTGATTAAAATAACAATAGCTGAGTAGTTACGACTTTTCGAAGTTTTTAAAACTTCGAAAAGTCTGCGTAACTATTTGAAGGGGTTGGGGTATGAGTGATTTTGCACAATATGGAAATCTTTTGAGTGAAATAAAAAACTACATCCGCCAGGCACAGATAAAGGCTGTTTTTTCAGTCAATGCGGAAATGATTCGGATGTACTGGGACATTGGGTACATGATTGACGAACGACAGAAGTCAGAGGGCTGGGGTGCAGGTGTCATCCCAAGGCTGGCAAAAGACATTCAGAACGATCTATCGGAAGCGAAAGGGTTTTCGGAGCGGAATATTAAGCGAATGTTGGCTTTCTATCGTGAATATCCTGCTCTGGGATTTGTGCCACAGCCTGTGGCACAAATGGATAATAGTAAGCAACTTGTTTGCCAAATCCCTTGGGGACACAATATAATGCTTATGGAAAAAATCAAAGACCAACCCATGCGTTTTTGGTATATGGAACAAACCATTCAAAACGGCTGGAGTCGTGATGTTCTGGGTTTTATGATAAAAAGCAGCGTACATACTCGGCAGGGTAATTTAATAAGCAATTTTGAAATTACACTCCCAAATCCCCAGTCTGACATGGTACGGCAAACACTGAAAGATCCCTATATATTTGATTTTCTGACCCTTACCGAGCCTTTTCAGGAACGGGAACTGGAAACTGAACTGGTTAAACACATGGAGAAGTTTCTTGTGGAATTGGGCGCTGGTTTTGCTTTTATGGGTAGACAATATCATCTGACTATTAGCGATAAGGATTTTTATCTTGACCTGTTGTTTTACCATATTAAGCTTCGCTGTTTTGTGATTGTTGAATTAAAAAAGGGTGACTTCAAGCCGGAATACGCCGGCAAGATGAATTTCTACTGTTCCGTGGTGGATGATATGCTCAAGCATGAAAATGACCAGTCCACTATCGGATTGATTCTCTGTCAGACAAAAGACAAAATTTTTGCCGAGTATGCCCTGCGAGATATTCATAAACCGATTGGTATTTCAGAATACGAACTCACCCGCGTCCTGCCGGATAATCTTAAATCCAACCTGCCCTCGGTGGAAGAGATTGAAGCAGAACTGAGTGGAGAAAAAAAGGATAGGGATGAGTGAACCGAAAAACAAAAAGGAGCAGAATATGAAAAAATGGATAATATTAGCTGTGATTTTGATAGGAATAGTTGGAGTAGTTTTCTTCCTGTCCAAGGGGAAAAATGAGGAAAAAATTGAGGTGGTCAAGGGTGAGGTAACAAGGGGAGAGCTTAGCCTTAAGGTCTCTGCCAGGGGAAAGATTGAGGCAAGGGATAGGTTTGAGCTCAAGGCAAAGATTCCCGGGGTAATAATGTTTATTCTTGAGGAGGGAAGCCTTGTGAAAAAGGATGAGTCTGTTGCCGAAATAAATGACAAGGAGCTTTTGGCAAGAAAAAACCAAGAAGAGACAAATTTAATCAATTACAAGAATAATCTTGCCAAGCTTAAAAGAAGGCTTGACATTAGGGAGTTAGAGAACAGGGTAAAGGAGACAGAAGTCCTTTTTGGTGAGGCAGCAAGACAAATTGAGGCAAATAACAAGCTATTTGAAAGCAAGGCTATCTCTCTGGACGAATTAAAAAGAACAAAGGCAGATTATGACAAAATAGGGCTACAGCTTGAGATTGTTAGAACACAGCTTGAAGAGAAGCTTATTGCCCGTCAGGAAGAGATTACATCTACTCTTTCCTCTATCAAAGCCATAGGGGTAAACCTGACATCAATAGAGCAGCAGATCCTTTGGTCCAAAATTACCTCACCCATCTCAGGCGTTGTAACACAAAAAGAGATAAAAGAAGGCAGTTGGGTAAGCCAGGGACAGTTGCTTTCAGTGGTTGTGTCAGACAAAGAGTTTGTGGCAAAAGTAAACTTAGATGAGGTTGATATTGGCAAAATATCTGTAGGTATGGCTGCTTCTGTGATTCCTGATGCATTTTTGGGAAGAGCGGTTGCCGGAAGGATAAAAAAGATAGCACCCTCTCCAAGGCTTAAGGAAAAGATAAATACCTTTGAGGTGACCATTGAACTTAATCCCACAGACATTGACATCAGAAGCGAGATGCTTTGCGATGTGGTTATTATATCAGGCATAAAGAAAGCCGTTACAAAGATTCCTCAGGAAGCAGTCGTTAATATTGAAGGGAATGACCATGTCTTTGTTATCAAGGATAATATTGCAAGCAAAAGAAAGATAAACTTAGGGTTTAGAAACCCAAATGAGGTTGAGGTATTATCCGGCTTAAAACAAGGCGAAGAGATTGTCTTGAGCCCTCCTTTAGAGTTAAAGGACAAGGCAAAGGTGGCAATCAAAGAGAGTGAGGAATGAGCTTTATTCTACCAACTCTCTTTTTACTTTATTTTCATTAATAGGAACTATAATTAAGTAACCTCATTAGTAACAAACTTTTTAAAATCTTTATTTTTTTTTAAAGTTATATCTTTTTTTGCCGATATAAACATTAGTAAATGAATTAGCGGGATTTGGGTTCCCCTCCCAAGTTTCCCAAAGTTTCGTTAATTTATGAACTAATTTCTCACGTCGGGCTAAATGAAATGTAGCATTCATTTAGCCTTTTTTTTTGTTAAGTTTTTAACGGCTCTTCCGCCAGCCATTTTTTACTTTAGAAGCTGATGACTCTATAAAAGTAAAGAAAAAGAGACTACCAACTATGTTCAGTAAATTTCCTCATATTAAGGTTATGGCTGCTTCTGCTGGATCGGGCAAGA
>JAHJRX010000019.1 GCA_018830565.1 bacterium
TAATATGACTGAAATGTGGAAGATATTCAATGGAAGAGTGGGTCAAGGTTCTCCTGCTCCTCCTTGATAATTTGTCCAGTAAAAGATATGGGTAAAGATAAGTTGATAAAGGGGGAAAGTAGCAAAGCCACAGGGGGATTTGAAGATGCCGTTGAAAGGGCGATCTATTTTGGCTTGACAATTTATTAAATTTGCTTAACATTAATTTCTACTTGACATTAATTTCTATTACCATATACTTAAGTAAATATAATTATAGTTAATCAGATAAATCTTTAGACTACAGAAAATTAAGTATTAAAAATAGATAAGCACCATGGAAAGAGATACGATCGCGGTTATATTAGCAGCAGGAGAAGGAACAAGGATGAAGTCTGAAGTTCCTAAGATTCTTCATAAACTATGCGGTCTTCCCATAATTAACTATTCTTTAGATAACACCGCCAAGCTTTCATGGATAAAAGAGACTTTAGTTATCTTAGGATATAAAGCTGAGGAAATAAAAAGTGTTTTACCTTCAAGTTTAAAGGTGATTATTCAACGAGAGCAATTAGGAACTGGCCATGCTTTAATGCAGATCAAGAAAGATTTAGAAGGTTTCAAGGGAAATATCTTAGTTTTATGCGCTGATGCTCCTTTACTTACTTTAGAAACTTTAGAAAATCTGTATCAATGCCATAAAAGGAATAATGCTGCGGTTACCATTCTTACCGCTATCTTAGATAATCCTAAGGGATATGGAAGAATGGTTCGAGATAAAGAAGGCTATCTAAAAAAGATTATTGAAGAACTCGATGCCACTTCTTTAGAAAGAGAGATTACGGAAGTTAATACCAGTATTTATTGCTTTAATTGGCCAGAGCTATTACCAGTTTTAGATAGTTTAGAACTTAATCAAAAAAAGGGAGAATATTACCTTACTGATTGTGTTGAAAAACTCATAGAAAAAGGCTTAATGGTCACCTCTTTTCAGACTAAAGATCCTTATGAAGCTTTAGGTATTAATAATCGTCTTCATCTTTCCGAGGCAGAAAGTAAATTAAGAAGAAAGATCTTAGAAAATTTAATGCTTCAAGGAATAACCATCTTAGATCTTAATTCTACCTTTATCGATCAAGAGGTAAAGATAGAACAAGATACTATTATTTACCCATACACTATTATTTTAGGAAATACGTTCATTAAAAATAGATGCTTAATTGGTCCTTCTTCTTGTGTCATAAATTCTCAAGTAGAAACCGATTCTAACATTTTTGCTTCCTTTATTGTCAATAGCCATATTGAGAGAGAAACTACTATTGGTCCTTATAATTACTTTAAAGATAATCAACAACTTAAGTAGAGGATGTTATGCCTAAAGAATTAAGTTTAAAGATACTCTCTGGGAATTCTAACCACAAGTTAGCAGAGGAAATATGTGAATACTTATTTGTTCCTTTATGTAAGGCTGAAGTATCATCTTTTAGCGATGGTGAAACCTTTGTTCAAATTAATGAAAATATTCGAGGAGCAGATACTTTTATTATTCAATCAACTTGTCCTCCGGCTAACCAAAATCTCATGGAGTTGTTAATTATGATTGATGCCGTTCGGCGATCTTCGGCTCGTCGCATTACAGCGGTAATACCTTATTATGGCTATGGCCGACAAGATCGAAAAGTCCAACCACGAGTTCCTATTACTTCTAAGCTGGTAGCAAATTTAATCACTACTGCTGGAGCAAGAAGAATTCTTTCTATGGATTTTCATGCTGGTCAAATTCAAGGTTTCTTCGATATTCCAGTAGATCATCTTTATGCGGCACCAGCCATAGCTGATTATTTTAAGAAGAGAGAGATTAAAGACTTGGTAATTGTTTCTCCTGATGCTGGAGGAGTCGAGAGAGCTAGGGATTTTGCTAAAAGGCTTAAGGCCAGTATTGCCATCATCGATAAAAGAAGACCAGAGATAAATAAATCAGAAGTAATGAATGTGATTGGAGATATAAAGAATAAGAACTTAATTATCTTAGATGATATAATCGATACTGGAGGAACGATTGCTAAATCTGTCATTGCCTTAAGAGATAAAGGAGCAAAAGATATTTATGTTGCCTGTACCCATCCTGTATTTTCTGGTAAGGCTATGGAAACATTAAGTAAAGTTGGAATTAATGAAGTAGTCATTACCAATACTATCTTTTTTGAAAAAGAAGCACCTGAAGGTTTGAAGATTGTAGAGTTATCGGTAGCTAAGCTATTAGGTGAAGCTATAAATCGTATTCATATTGATGCTTCAGTCAGTTCATTATTTACCTAGGAGGAGATTTTATGAAGACAGTTTCTTTAGGAGCAACTATTAGAAAAGGCACCAAAAAAGGATATAGCCGAAGATTAAGACAAAGAGGATTTATTCCGGCAGTGTTATATGGACATAAGGAAGAACCATTATTATTGGAGTTAGATAATAAATCTTTAAAAAAAGCTTTATTTACAGAAGCAGGGGATAATATTATTATAAATTTAGAAATCAAAGAAGGAGAAAAGTTTTTTTCTAGAACCACTATTTTAAAAGAAAAACAGACCCACTTTATTACTAGGGATATTACCCATATTGATTTTCAACATATATCTTTAGATGAAAAGGTAGAATTTAGTATTCCTATCCATATAGTAGGAGAACCTAAGGGAGTTAAAGAAGGAGGTATTTTAGAGCAAAATTTATGGGAAATCGAGGTAGAGAGTTTACCTTCCCAAGTCTTAGAAAGCATTAATGTAGATATTAGTAATTTAGGAATAAATGAGAGTATCTATGTTAAGGATATTAAATTAACAGAAGAGGTAAAAATACTTTCTGATCTTGAGCTACTAATAGCAACCGTTAGGCCAATGGTAGAAATAAAAGAAGAAGTAACTACAACAGAAAAAACTAAAGCTCCTGAGGTAATTAAAGAAAAAAGAGAAAAGGAATCTGAAAGTGAAGAAAAATAACTATGTTTTTGATAATAGGATTAGGTAACCATGGTTTCTTATATCAAAAAAATAGGCATAATATAGGATTTAAAGTCATAAAGATACTTTCCCAAGTTACAGAAATAAAAGTTAATCAAAGGAAATGTAAGGCTAAAATAGGCAAAGGAGTTTATCGATATAAAGAAATTATTTTAGCTAAACCTCAAACATATATGAATAATAGCGGAGAAGTAGTTATTAATCTTGTCCAAACATATAATATTGATCCTTCTAAAATTATTGTGGTTTACGATGATTTAGATTTAACTCTGGGAAAGATTAAAATTCGTGCTAAGGGTAGTTGCGGAGGACATAAGGGATTAAGATCTATCTTAGAGTGTTTAAATACTCAAGAGATCAAAAGAGTTCGGGTGGGCATAAATCCGGGTTTTAAAGTTTCTAATTCTTCTGGATTTGTCTTATCTAATTTTACTCCAGAAGAAGATCTAGTTATTAATGAAGTTATCTTAAGAACAGTCCAGGCTATTTTATCTATTATTGAAGAAGGATTAGATATAGCCATGAATATTTATAATTAAGAGTAAGTTTACCTTTTAGCTCAAAAGCAAACTAACTCAAAAGCAAACTAAGATGAAGAGTCTTAAAAATTTTCTGATACTATTTTTTTTAATCTTAATTACAGCCAGCTGTGCCCATACTCCTGCACCTATTCTTCCTCTTGACATTAGGACCATCAATATTTCTATTTTTTCTAATAAAACTTTAATTTATGGCTTAGAAAACAAACTAACCGATAAGATTATAGAAAAGTTTATCTTAGATGGACATTTAAATGTAATTTCAAATAAAAAAACAGACACCATACTTTCGGGAGAAATTATTTCGTATCATAAAGAACCTTTATCTTATGATAGAGAAGGTTATATAACTAAATACAAGTTATGGATACTGATAAATGTTTTCCTAACTGATAAAGATAACAAAGAAATTTGGAAAGAAAAATTTGAGGGATCTATTATTTATATTCCTTCGACTTCATCATTATACTCTCCTTCTCATATCGAATATGAAACTGAAGAAGACGCCAGAGAAGCTCTTTTTGAAAATCTTGCTTGGGATATAGTTAACAGAACTATTGAGGGTTGGTAATTCTTGTTATACTAAGTTGCATTCAAAGAAAAACTTATTCGTCATTGCGAGGAGCAAAGGCGAGGAGCAAAGCAACGAAGCAATCTTAATGGAGAATGCCAATTTCCTGTATCAAATATGAGTTTTTAGGTATTTTTTTACGTTATTTTGCCACCAGTTTATTATGTCCACTTCTACCTACCAAGAATTTTTAAAGCAATTAGAAAAAAATAAGCTATCTTCTTTCTATCTTCTCTTGGGTTCAGATAAAAGTTTGATTTCTGAAGGTATTAATAAATTAAAAGAATACCTCTTTCTTAATCTTAATCTTACTTCATTTAATATTAATTACTTTGGTGAAGAAAGTAAATCTCTTTCTGAAATAATTAACGTTTGCGAAACTTTTCCTTTTGCTTCTTCTAAGAGATTAGTAATCATTGAAGATATTTTAATTTTTTCCCAAAAAGAACAAGAAGAATTATCCAAATATCTTGAAAAAATTCCAGTTTATCTTCATTTAGTCTTATCTGCTCATAATTTAAAGAGTAGTCATTTTATCTATAAACTTGCCCAAAAAAATAACTCTCTCTTTTGTTTTTATCCTCTTTCTTTTTTCCAAATGGCTGATTATATTAAAAAGTTTAGCTTCAAGAATGGTTTAATATTTACTCCTCAAGCCACAACTTACCTGATAGAAACACTTGGTCAAGATTTGGTATTTTTAAAGAAAGAATTAGAGAAATACTTACTTTATTTTGATAAAAATAAAGAAGTAGATAAAGATGATTTAGCTCTTATTATTAGCCGACCTTCTTATCAAGAAGAGATCTTTAATTTCTTAGCAGCTCTTGGGGTTCGTAATCTTAAAGATTCTATTTATTTCTTTAAGAGGTTAATGAATAAAGGAGAACCAGTGGTAAAGATATTTTTTATGATCACCAAACATTTAAGACTCTTGTATCAGTTAAAATCATTAGACTTAGAAAATAGTGCCCCTTTCGACATTTTAAAAAGATTAAACTTAAGATCAGTAAAACAAGCTTCAAGCTTACTTTCTCAATCTAAAAATTATTCTCAATTAGAACTTAAAAATCTTTACAAAAAACTTGTAGAAATAGATTGCCAGTTGAAGACTCAAAGCCAAAACCATTCTTCAGTAATAATGGAGATATTTATTGTTGACTTATGCCAGAATTGATAAAATTAATCTTTGTAGCTAAGCGAGATTTTTTGTGGTTAGCAGTATTTTTATGAATGATGCCTTTTTGGGCCGCTTTATCTATAGCTTTAGTAAATAGTCTATAGGTTTCTTGGCTTTTGTCAGCATCTTTTTCTTCTAGGCTCTTGATTACATTTTTAGCCAGTGTTTTAACCTTAGATTTAGTGGAAACATTTCGTAGTCTTCTTTTTTTATCTTGTCCAACTCTTTTTAATACCGAGCTACGTTTCTTTTTTACTTCACTTTTTTCTACCATATTATAAACTCCAGGATGAATAATAAACTTTTTATTAAACTAACATTTTGCTTTCCAGTTGTCAATAGATATTTTTCAAATTGTTAGCTACAAATAGAAATGTTCTGTTGTTCATGTTGGTAGTTCTTTCTATTGATCTATCCAGGTGAATATCCGTTAAAAGGTACTAGTTCCTGTCTTCTCTTGGAGATAGTAGATAAAGGTCTTCCACCACAAATTCCATCCTTTTTCTGCAACGGTGTTGTAATCTACAGTATAATTAAGTCCATCCTTGTTATTCCAAGCTCGATCAAAATATTCTATAAACCTTTTACTCACTTCAGGAGCACCTTCTACCAGTAAATTAGCTTCTAAGTTTAAATCAGCAATATTACGGCGGGTCCAGTTTGCTGATCCACACATAAATTGGTATTTTTGGGTAATAAGATTTACAATACAAATAGCTTTGTGATGAAACTGCTCCCCACGAGTATCTGCCCATCGGATACTTATATTAGTCTTACCTATCTTCTTTAATCTAATTAATTCGGCAGCGACAGGACGATTAGGAATACCATTTTTAGTATGACCAAAGGCATCACGATTAGCATCTAATATTATCCGGACATTTGCTCCCCTGAGAACAGCTTTTTTAATTCCTTGAATTACTCTTCGATCAGAAAGATAAAACATGGCTATTCTTACTTCATCTTTCTTTTTGGTCTTGTCAAGCATTTCAAGAAGACGATCTTTAATGGCCCCTTCCGTGAGCCACGTTACGGTAGTTTTTCTTTTTTGCTGGAAAGTTTTTTGTTTAAATGACTCTCTCTCTATGTAATTTCGAAGATAAAAAAGTAGCTTATTTACTTCTCCTTGTTTGTTATTTAAGATATTTTTTGGGTTTTTTGCTGACCATTCAATACCAGCAAGTTCTGCTGACAAAGCAATCTTGACTATTTTCCCGCTAACAAGTAATCCACAATTGGAATGAGCAGAACTACTATCAGATGGATTAAAACTAGTGACTATCATTTTCCATTGGTTATCTAAGGTATTAGCGATAATAAGCTTACGGTGATTTGCTTTAAAGAAGAGAATCTGACTAAGTTGCTTTAAGCTGATCTTTGAACTATCTTGATTGATGAGATTTGGAAAAATTGGCTTTTCTAATAATCTCTTCAATAAAGGTACCTTACTTAAATATTCGTTTATTATTTGGCCAGGAATACTATAAATAAGATGACTATCTACTAAGTAAGATAAATCGGTAAAGACTACTACAATTCCAGCATCTACCAGATGGTGAAAGAATTGAGGTTCCATCTTTCCGTAAATGCGATTAATAGGATCTGTTAATACCAAGATCTTTATCTTGGGGTGGGTTTTTTTCTTATTAATAAGGGCGGTAGCTAATTTCAAAGAGACTTTCCGATAATCTTCAGAGGTGCTTCCTTGGAAATTATTCCACAAAAAGAAATCAAGGTAGATAAAGTCTTTAGCCCTTTTAATAAGGAATAGTATTTCCTTAAAGTTTTCTTGATGAATGACACGTTTATTAGTCTTGGGATTAAATGCAGTTGTATCAAGGAGTAGTCTTATTTCATTTTCAGAGATAGGAGAAGTTTTGCAAATATGTACTCCAGAAGGCAAGCTAAGTATTTGAGTAAAATGAAAGACGGCTGTTAAAATAATAAGACTCAGGATAGTAATTAAACTTATCCATTTAGTTATCTTTTTTATGTTGGACATTTTTTATTATTTTGAAATAAGTAAACATACTTTAATTAATCGAAATTATTAGATAGAAGATTAGCAAACCCATGAAAAAAAGTCAATATTTTGTATAAATTAACAGTGATTTTCATTTTGCTGTTACACAAAAGAAAGATTTTATGGTAATGATTTTTTAATTATGTTATAATTAAAGGTATCTTGTTGTCTAAGAATTTGAAAGTGCTTTTAAAATTGTCATTCCTTGCTTTGCTTGGAATGACTAAAGTTGTCGCCTAAGACAGTCTAATTTAATTATAATAACTTTTGGGTATATATGGATAGCAAAAAAGATAGAAAATTTGAAGATTTAGAGAAGAGAGAGAAAGATTTAGTCATCCTTAGAGAAAGATTAAACCTTGTTTTAGAAGAAAAAGATAAAGAGTTGAGTTTGCTAAAGAGGGCTCTTGGCAAAGCTACTTCAAGATCAGAGGAAATAAATAAGGAATTTGACGAATTTGTTTATTTTGCTTCTCATGACCTAAAGGGATCTTTGCGGAGTATTGAAGCTTTTAGTAAGTTTTTACACGAGGATTATAGAGATATTTTAGATGAGAAAGGCAGAGAATATCTTGAGGTATTAAATGAGTCCATCCAAAGACTTAAGGCTCAAGTTGCAAGTTTAGGGGAATTGGCTAAGATTAGAGAAGATGCTTCTTCTAATGAAGAATTTAATTTAAAGAAGATAGTTATTAAATCAATTTTAAACTTAAAAGATCTAATTAAAAAAAAGAAGCCAAAATTTTCTTTTTATAATCTCAATGTTGGGGCTTATGGAAATCCTTTGTTGATTGAAAAAGTTTTGTCAAATCTTATCTCAAATGGTCTTATCTTTAATGATAAAAAGAAGATAACTTTGGAAATAGGGAGTATAAACAAAGAAGAAGCTTTTTCTGTCTATGTAAAAGATAATGGAATTGGGATAGAAGAGTTTTATTTTGAAAGAATATTTCAAATTTTTCAACGGGTAGGGACAAAAAATTATAGCGGTGTGGGAGCAGGTTTAACTATTTGTAACAAGGTTATAGAAAAACATAGAGGAAATATTTGGGTAGAGTCTAAAGTGAGTAAAGGAAGTACTTTTTTCTTTACTTTACCGCCTAAAAAAAGTTAATAAATAAAGGAAGTAATTTTGTAACCGTTCAGCCGTCAGCTAAGGCTAACAAAATCAGGTAGTAGTGTGTTAAATACTCTTCTCTCTCTTGCCTTAATGGACTGATTCTTAATAAAATTGCTATCTGAAAACTGATACTTGAATATTTACAAAGTTTTTTATTCATTTTACCAGCCAAAAAGAGTTAATAACTTAGCTAACAGGTAATCATATGAAGATTAAAGTATTATATATTGAAGATAATTATGCTGATTTTTTAATGTTAAAGAGAATCTTAGAAGTTAAGGGAAGATACTTTACCTTAGAAAATGTTGGTAGCAGCGAAGAAGCTTTGACATTTCTTAAAAGAAAGAGTCTTGACTGTATCTTAATTGACCGTGATCTTCAAGATGGGGGTAGTTTAGAATTATTGAAAAAGATTAAATGTGATTACCAAGAAATACCGGTAATCATTCTTAGTAATTATGAAGAAGAAAAGGTTGCTTTTAGTTATCTACAAAATGGGGCCGTGGGTTTTATTAGTAAAGATGAGATCTTAAATGGCCAGATCTTAAATAAGGTGGTAGATTGTATCTTCATTAAAGAAAAACCTCAAGAGGTACTCTTAAAAGAAAGAGAAGATTTAGACAGGGTTTTATTTGAAAGAGGAACAGCTCGGATCTATCAAGCATTATTGAAAAATATGAATGAGGGGTTGATTGTCTTAGATAATAAAGGAAGAATTATTTTTGTTAATAAAGAAATAGAGAAGCTGTTAGGTTGTTCAAAGAATGAAATTATAGATAAAGAGATCTTTGGGATGATCGATAAAAAAGATTTAGATCTTTTAAAGAAAAAGTTAAATAAGATCCAAAAAGGTGAAAAATGTTTTTATGAAATTAATCTTTCTTATCAAAAGAAAAAGATTCCTGTCTCTATAAACCATGCTCCTTTTCAGGAGGGAGAGGTAATTAAGGGAAGTTTATGCTTAATCAATGATCTCTTTAAAATAAGAAAGTATGCTCAAAAGAGCAAAAAAAAAGAGGAGGAGTTAATAAAGAAGTCTATTACTGATAGCTTAACAGGAGTATTAAGCTACACTCAATTTTTATACTTACTTAAGATTGAATTTGAAAAAACAAAGAGATACTTTACCGATCTATCTTGCCTGATCATAGATATAGATAATTTTAAAAGGATAAATGAGGAATATGGTTTTAAGTTTGGAGATAAAGCCTTAAGAGAAATAGCAGAGATGATTACCAGAAACTGTCGTAAAAGTGATGTTATTGCTCGTTTTGGAGGGGAAAAATTTATTGCCTTATTATCTAATACTAATTATCAAAATTCTTTAATTGTCGCTGAGAAACTAAGGAAGATTATTGATAATCACCATTTTACAGATAAAGATTATCTTATTAAGATTACCTTTACAATAGGAGTTTCTTCGGTAATAGAAGACGGAGTAAAGACAGCAGATGCTTTAATAGAAAATGCCCAAAAAGCAGTAACGGTAGCTAAAAAAGAAGAAAAGGGTAAGATCTTATCATTTAAAGATATTATTGTTACTCACTCTGAATTAGACCTTAAGGAGTCAAAAGTAACTAATTTACAAGAGAAGATCCTTGATATTACTCAAACTACTAAAGAATCGTATGTCGAGTCTTTGAGGTCTTTAATTATGGCCTTAGAAGCAAGAGACCTATATACTAAAGAACATTCTGTTAATGTTTCCAAGTATTCTTATTTAGTAGCTAAAGAGATGGAGCTTTCAGAAGATCAAGCCAGATTAATTAAGACAGCAGGATTAGTCCACGATCTTGGAAAGATTGGTATTAGTGATGCTATCTTATTAAAGAAAGGACCTTTAAGCGATGAAGAAAGAAAGGCCATCCAAATGCACCCTATCTATGGAGTAAATATCATTCATCCGATCCATTTTTTAGCTGAAGAACGACCAATTGTCTTATATCATCACGAAAGGATTGATGGTAAGGGATATCCCGAAGGATTAAGAGGCAAAAGAATTCCTATTGGGGCGCGAATTATGAATGTCGTAGATTCTTTTGATGCCATGTCTTCTCCTCGTCCATATCGAGACCCGTTAAAGGTAAATGAGGCAATAAAAGAATTAATAAATTGTGCTGGCAGCCAATTTGATCCCGAAGTAGTATATAATTTATTAAAAGTATTAATAAATGAAAGACTAATTCCTGATATCTTAAAAGAAGACAGAAGATTATATGAAGATATCATGTTAAAATGTCATGAATATCATCTTAAGTATTAATCGGAAAGTATTAATTGGAAAGTATTAATTGGAAGTGTTCAGCTTGAAGCTTTCAGCAAAAGAGAGCTATAAAAGAGAGGTTGATGATGGAGGTATCTTTAAAAGAAGAGACTAAAAGAGAACGAGGAAAAGAACACCCTGTTTCTGCTTTAAGTGTAAAGCTAAGAGAGATCTTTTTAGAATTAGGACTTGACGAAATTATTAATCCAATGGTTGTAGAGGAAAGGGATATTTATCTTCAGTATGGCTCTGAAGCGCCTTTAATCTTAGACCGAGTTTATTACTTAGCTGGTGTAGATAGAGCAGATATAGGTCTTTCTAATCACAAGGTAGAAAAGATTAAGGAGATTATTCCAAATTTTAATAAATTAGAAGAGCTAAAAGGATACCTAAGGAGGTTTAAAGAGGGAAGGATAGAAGGAGATGACTTTGTGGAAGGCTTGGTTAATGAATTAGCGGTCTCAGAAGAACAAGCCTTATCTTTAATTGAAAAGGTATTTCCTGAATTCAAGGAACTACGTCCTGTTCCTTCTAAAAAGACCTTAAGGTCTCATATGACTGCTTTATGGTATTCTACGATCGCTGCTCTTTTAAGTCAAAAAAAGTATCCTTTATCCTTATTTTCTATGGGGCCCAGATTTCGTAGGGAACAGAGGCAAGATAGTAGTCATTTATATGAAAGCACTTCTGCTTCTATCGTGATCGTAGATGAGAATTTTACTTTAGAAGATGGAAAAAAGATTACTCAAAAGATATTAACTTGTTTAGGTTTTTCTAATTTTGAATTTAAAATAAAAGGAGTAACTAGTAATTATTACGCTCCCGGCACTGATACCGAAATATATGCTGAATTTGGCAGTCAAAAGGTAGAAGTAGCTAATCTTGGATATTATTCTAAAGAATCCCTAACTAATTATGGTATAAAATATCCAGTATTTAATCTAGGGTTAGGAGTAGAACGACTTTCTCTCTTATTAGAAAAAGCTAAAGATATTAGAGAATTAGTGTATCCTCAGTATCTTCATATTATTGAACTTACAGATGAGGAAATTATCTCTACTTTAAAACCTTGCCAAGAGCCGGCTACTCCTGGTGGAGAAAAGTTAGTTAAGGAATTAGTGGAAAAGTGCCTTGCCCATAAGGAGACCATTGGTCCCGTGGAGATCTTAATCTACGAAGGAGATTTTTTAGGCAAAGAGATTAAGATTTGGGTCTATAATTGGGACATGGGAAAGAGTTTAATGTCTTATGCTTATCTAAATAAGATATTTGTTTATGAAGGAAGTTTATATAGTCTTCCCCCCAGGGATTATTTAAAAAAGACAACCGAAGTGAAGAATAAGTTTTTGGAAGTTTACGATAAAGGAAGAGAGAGTAATCTATCTTTTATGGACCTGATTATGAAGAAGTTTATCTTTGAAATAGAAAAAACTTTAGCCAAAGGGGAAGTAAGTTTAGATATAAAATTTAAGATGATCAAGAGGCTGGGTGAAGTTAATCTTTATATTTCAGATTATGTGAATAACTATATTACCTCTAATAATAAAAAGATATTAGTAGGAGGTCCTTTATTTTTTGGATTAAAAGCTTTACTTTCTTAAAGAAGAAAGGAGATAATCTTGGAGCGTTCCTGGCCTAAGGAGTTATTTTATCATAGAGATCATTGTTGGGTAAAAGTAGAGAATAATAATCAAGTGATCATTGGCTTGGATGAGTTTTTTATAAAGAAAGCCGGGGAGATAAATAAGGTAAAATTACCTTTTGAAGGTGATGAGATAAAAGTAAATGAAAGCTTTGGAGAGGTTTTAACAGTTAGTGGAGATATCAAAGTAGTTGCTCCTCTTTCTGGAGAAATTATGGAGGTTAATTTAAATTTAGAAGACGATCCTCAAGTCTTAATGAAAGATCCTTATCAGGAAGGTTGGATGATGAAGGTAATTGCTTCAAATTTAGAGGATGAGATAGAGATGTTAATAAAAGGAAAATCTTCTTGAAAGAGAATACTCTTACTCACTTTGATCTTCAGGGCAAAGCTAAGATGGTAGATATTAGTCATAAAAAATCTACCTTACGGACAGCTAAAGCTGAAGGAATAATCTTTATGCAGAAAGAGACTTTAAGTTTAATTAAGTCTCACCAAGTAATTAAGGGTGATGTTCTTACGGTAGCTAAAGTTTCAGGAATTTTAGCCAGTAAAAATACCTCTTCTTTAATTCCTATGAGCCATCCTATAAAGATTACTAATGTTGACCTTACTTTTGAGATAGATGAATCTGAGTCAGCCATAAGAGCTATCTCTAAGGTAGTAGCTTTTGATAAAACAGGTGCTGAAATGGAAGCTCTTACCGCTGTGGCGGTTTCTCTTTTAACTATTTATGATATGTGTAAAGCTGCGGACAAGAAGATGGTTATTTCTAATATCTATTTAAAGGAGAAGACCGGTGGAAAAAGTGGTAATTCTTTTACCTAGAAGGAGATTTTCTTGAGAAAAAGAATTAAAATCACCTTTTAAAAGAGAAGACCGGTAGAAAAAGTGGTAATTTTTACCTAGAAGGAAAATTTTCTTGAGAAAAAGAATTAAAATCACCTTTTAAAAGAGAAGACCGGTAGAAAAAGTGGTAATTTTTACCTAGAAGGAAAATTTTCTTGAGAGAAAGAGTTAAATCACCTTATTTAGCTAAAGCTACCATCGGAGTTGATATTGGAGGCAGCAAGATAGAGAGTGCTTTAGTTCGCGCCGATGGAAGTGTACCTATTAGTATCAAGATTGATACCCCTTCGGCGTTAACTACGACGAATATTATTCAAGCTATTTATGCTTCTGTTGATGGAGTCATTTTAGAGAGAAAAGAGTATATTAGGGGTATCGGTGTTGGTGCTCCTGGCCAAGTAGAGCTTCGGACGGGAAAGGTTATTCATGCCCCTAACCTTAGTTGCCAAAATCTTCCCTTGAAGGAAATTCTCCAAAAAAGGTACTCTCTGCCGGTATTTGTTGATAATGATGTTCGCTGTGCTCTATTAGCTGAGCATAGACATGGAGTAGCCAAAAATATTCTTGATTGTCTTTGTATGTTTGTCGGTACGGGAATTGGGGGAGGAATTATGGTCGGTGGTAAAGTCTTACGTGGAGTGACTAATTCTGCTGCCGAAATAGGCCATATGACCTTAGAAAAAAATGGCCCCAAGTGTGGTTGTGGTAATTATGGATGCTTGGAAAGCTTAGCTTCTGGACCTAAAATAATTGAGGATGCCGTGGAGAGACTTAAAGGAAGAAATTCGCTCATTAAAGATCTGGTAAAAAATGATCTTAGTAAGATAAATATTAATTTAATTCAAAAAGCCTTTGAAGAAAAAGATAAAGTAGCTATTGAAGTTTTAGAAAGAGCGGCTGATTATATTGGCATAGGAGTAGCTACTTTGGTAAATATCTTAAATCCGAAAATGGTAATCTTAGGAGGAGGGGTAATCAATGCTTCTCCATCTTTATTTGAAATGATAAAAGAGGTGGCATTAAAAAGGGCAATAAAGATTTCAAAAAGTAATCTCAAGATAGTCACCTCTGAACTGGAAAAAAATGCTGGAACGATAGGGGCAAGTTTGTTAGTAGAATTTTAAGGTTATTTTAAGAGGTATTGCTTTGAATAAAGCTGGTATATGATTTATCAGGTGATAAACGAGCAATGGGAGTAAGTTATTTTAAGAGGTATTGCTTTGAATAAAGCTGGTATATGATTTATCAGGTGATAAACGAGCAATGGGAGTAAGTTATTTTAAGAGGTATTGCTTTGAATAAAGCTGGTATTTTAATTATTAGTGATAAAGCCTCAAAAGGAGAAAGAGAAGATTTATGTACCGCGGTCATAGAAGAATTATTAAAGAAGATTAAGATTAAGGTGTTAAGAAGTGAGATTATTCCAGATGAAGAGATCTTAATTTCTAATAAACTCATGGAATGGACAGATATTGATCACTTAAATTTAGTGGTAACTAGTGGCGGCACCGGGATCGGACCTCGAGACGTCACTCCAGAAGCAACTAAAAAAGTTATCGAAAAAGATATTCCTGGTTTAGCAGAAGCCATGCGATTATTTACTTTTCAAATTACTCCCAGAAGCATAATTTCTCGAGCTTTAGCGGGAATGAGGAAAAAGAGCATTATTATAAATTTACCAGGAAGTCCTAATGCATGTCGAGAATGCTTAGAAGTAATTTTAAATACTCTTCCTCATGCTTTAGAGATAGCATCTGGAGAGAAGATGGAATGCGCAAGAGAGGTGAAAGATGTTAGTAAATGACTTAGAAATTATTATTAGAATTGTTTTATCTTTGGGACTTTCTTTAATTATTGGTTTAGAAAGAGAAATTCATACTAAACCAGCCGGGCTTAGAACACACATTTTAGTTTGTGTAGGATCTACTCTGATGATGTTAGTTTCTCTTTTTATGTCGCAAAGATATGAAGAGATTTCACCTTCCCGAATAGCAGCTCAAGTAGTAAGTGGCGTGGGTTTTTTAGGGGCCGGAACAATTATTGTCTCCCGAGGATCAATAAAAGGACTTACTACTGCCGCAAGTTTGTGGGCAGTAGCCGGGATAGGCTTAGCCGTAGGAGCAGGATTTTATAAGGGAGCTGTTTTTACCACCCTTTTAATTATTTTTACTCTTCTTTTTTTTGAATTGCTCGAGAAAAAGATCTTTAAAGCTAAGGAATATAAACAAATTATTCTTAAGGTTGGTTCTTTAAAAGAGATCACCAACTTAGTTAAAGATGTATTGCTAAGATACCATAGCCAGATAAAAGATCTAGAGATAAAGCACTTTCAAAAAGAAGGAGAGATTAAATTTACCGCTAAGATTCCTGAAAATATCAGTACTATCGAAAATATTGCCTTGGATTTACTGAAGATAGAAGATGTTCTGGAAGTAGAAATTACTAAATTAAATTAGAGTGTTTTATGTTTAAGACTAAAGAAAAAAAGTGGCGTTTTTTGCATTCTGACCATCAAAGCTTAAGAGATAGTCTTTCTCAAGAGATAAATATTTCTAAAATTTTAGCTGAACTTCTTATTAACCGCCAAGTTAAAGATGTTTCTGAAGTGGAAAAGTTTCTCTACCCTAAATTAGAACATCTCCATAGTCCTTTTTTGTTGAAGGATATTTCTAAAGCAGTAGAGAGAGTTAAAAGAGCAATTTCCAAAAAAGAAAGGATCTTAATTTTTGGAGATTGGGATGTGGATGGTATTTGTAGTTGCGCTCTTTTAACTCGAGTTCTTTCTCAATTACAAGCCAACTTAAGTTATTTTATTCCCTCTCGAGAAGAATATAGCTTATCTTCTAATCTGATCAAGCAATTTCACCAAGAAAAGGTTAATCTTATTATTACTGTTGATTGTGGGATAAGTAACATCGAAGAAGTAGTTTATGCCCATTCCTTAGGAATAGAGACAATTATTATCGACCATCATGAGCCTAAAGAGGAGTTACCAGAAGCAGATGCTATTGTAAACCCTAAGCAAAAAGGATGCCTTTATCCTTTCAAGGAATTAGCTGGAGTAGGAGTAGTCTTTAAATTTATTCAATGCCTTTTATCTTCTTTTAGCCAAAACCAAGGGGAAAATTTAAATCTCCATAACTATATTTATGAAAACTATTTAGATTTAGTAGCGATAGGAACTATTGCTGATGTAGTGCCTTTAATTGAAGAAAACAGAGTAATGGTTAAAATAGGTCTTACTCATCTTAAAAATACCAAGAAAGTAGGGTTAAAGGCCTTGCTAAGCCAATTAAACTTAACCGAAGAAGAGCTTTTTAGTAAAGATATTTCTTGGAAATTAGCTCCTGTCTTAAATTCAGCAGGTAGGATGAACAAGACTTCTTTAGGAGCCGATTTACTTTGTATTAAAAGTTCTGCTCAAGCTATAAATATGGTAGAAGAACTTATCAAGATAAACCGAAGTCGGAAGATCTTATTAAAAGAAGGAACTTCCTTAATCTCCAATTTATTTTCTGAGCAAGTTGACCTCTCTCAAGAAAAAGTAGTCATCGTTGCTATTAATGAAGGCTATTCTGGTATTACTGGGATTTTAGCTAATAGACTTTTAGATGTATATTTTCGTCCAACCATAGTCTTTAGTGTCAATGGAGATATAGCCAAGGGTTCAGCCAGAAGCTTAGAAAATTTTAACTTAGTTGAAGCTTTAAAATACTGTGAAGATTTATTGATCAGATATGGTGGGCATAAAGGAGCGTCAG
Organism: bacterium; assembly: GCA_018830565.1. Taxonomy (NCBI): domain Bacteria; species bacterium. The sequence continues at coordinate 16,939 of JAHJRX010000019.1, forward strand.
GCCTTGTTATTCATAAAGATAATCTCTTAAGGTTTAAGATAAGAATAAATGAGTATGCTCAAAATTTATTAAAAGATGAAGATTTACTTCCTGAACTCTTCATAGATTGTGAAGTGGCGGTGGAAGATTTAACTATGAAATTGATAGATGAGATGAAGTTATTAGAACCATATGGAGATGGTAATCCACAACCTCTCTTTATCCTAAGAAGTGTCGATATTTTAAGTTGTCAAATGGTAGGAAAAAACAAAGACCATCTAAAATTAAAAGTAGGAAATACTTTTCAAGAAATAGACGCTATTGGTTTTAATATGTCTAATATGGCCAAGGATAATCTTTCAAGATGTGACTTAGCTTTTCATTTTAATGTTAATGATTATAAGGGTTTGAGATTGCCTCAATTACAGATAATAGATCTCAAATAAATGTAGAGACTTATAGTAATGTTGAGTTTATCTCTAGTTTGAAATTGCCTCAATTACAGATAATTTTATTTTTATCTACTCTCCTCCTATATCCTAATCCCTAAACTTACCTGATGAGTATCACCTAAGTCTCCATAAGGGACAAAAGCATAATCAATAAAGAGAGATCCTAATTTTAAGCCAAAACCAGCGGTAAAGTTTTTACCAATATCTTTAGGACCGGTTAGATATCCAGCTCTTAAAGCTAAGTTTGCTAAGGAGATTTCCACTCCGCTATGATAATGAGCTTTATTATCATTGGGAAGATTAACATCAACAGATAAAAGGAGATGGTTCTTCATAGCGGATAAAGCTACACCTGCTTTTAAGCATTGATGAATAGGCTCCTCTTTATCTTTATACTTTAACTTTCCTCCTAAATTAGTATAGACTGCCCCTAAAGAGAGTCTGTCTTTCTTAAATAAGAGACCCACATCTCCAGTATAAGATAAATCAGACTTACTATCTATAATCTTAGATTTAATTAATTTTAAGTTGAGACCCAGAGAGAGATATTTAGCCACCTCGGTGCCATAAGAAAGAATACCTGCTAAATCAGTAGCCTTAGAAATGCTATCTGGTTCGAGGGTATCACTAACTCTTACTTCAATATCATCGACTATTAAACCAAGGACACTTATGCCTATGGCAGACTTACCTTTATTGATAGGGGTAACATAAGATAGATAGCCATGATTAATTCCTTGGAAGTGCTTATTATACATTGTCATTATCTCTTCTTTTTTAATTTGAACAAGTCCTGCTGGATTCCAATGAGGTGCCGTAGCATCATTAGCTATAGCTACATAAGTTTCACCCAAGGCAGAAGCTCTTGCTCCAATTCCAAGTTTTAAGAAAGTAGCGGTAGTAGTTCCTATATCAAAAACAGAAGAGGCATCTATGTTTAAAGGTAAAAGTAAAGTTAAAGATAAGATGGCGATAATCATTTTAGTAAACATAGCCTAAGCCTCCTTTTTTAAATATCTTTATTTAGGATAATACTTATTTGTTAATTTATCAAGGTTTTTTTTATTTATGTGTTAGCCACAAATAGAAATGTCCTGTTTTTCGTCAAATAGAAATGTCCCCTTTTATATTAACCAGAAGATATTCTTTTTTCCATCTGTTTATATTTTTTAAGGTTTATCTTAAATCTTCTCCAGGGATGATCTATTGGAGAAATATCATCTTTCTTATCTTTAATTGCTCCTTTTCTTCTTTTGGTTTTAATGGTCTTTTCTCTATCTTTTTGTATTTGAGTTCAATACCATTGTATACAATGTCTATGGTATTGTCTATTCTTTCTTCTACCACAAATCCCTTGACTTTTGGATAGTCCTTGACTACAATTAACAAATAAATAAAAGAAGGAGGATAAAAATGCCAAGAGTCATAGATGATGCAGGCATAGAAAAGGTGCTCTCAAGATTAGATAGAGAAGAGAGAGGGGCAATTGTCTATCGGGGAATCCTGTTCAGGCTGCCGGAATTGAATGTTCGCCTTGAGAGGGCCAAGAGAAAGGTCAA
>JAHJRX010000020.1 GCA_018830565.1 bacterium
CACTCTTTTTTGCTCATTTCGAAAATGTCCTTTTCTTCCATTTCTCCCTCCTTTTTTGAGGGATATTTTACATCCTTAAACAGGACATTTTCATTTTGCCAGATTAGGACATTTTCATTTTGGTATTACAGATATTTTTCAGCAATTCTCATTATAAGATTTTACAAATTTGATTAACCTAATAACATAAACATAAGGCTAGATGAGGTCTTAGTTTTACAAAGTTGGGGAATTCGTAACAAAAGTAAATATATATTGACAAAAAATGCTTGTGTGTGGTAGCTTTACTCAAGTTAGCTATTCATAGACATCACCTGATTTTCTTGGTTTTAACTTCCTGCTTAACCTTTGGGCTGAACGTTTACCTTTAAGGGATATAAGCAATGATAAATTTAGGACTCTTAAAAGGAATAGTCTTTTTAATCATTTCTTTATTGAATTTTGGTCTGGCTATATTTATCTTAGCTAAAAATCCCAAGCATAAGATTAATATTTCTCTCTCTTTAGCTGCTTTATTTTCAGGAATTCATCCTCTGAGCTACTCACTGATATATCTTTTGTTTCCAAAATATAGCTTTTTTTTTCATAAAATGGCCTGGCTGGGCATCTTTATTGTCCCTTCTTTCTTAACCTTTGTTTTATTTTTTAGCCAGATAAATCCCAAGAAGACAATTCTTATTACTACTATTACTTATTCCATAGGCCTTATTCTTTTTATTCTTTCGCTTATTACTTCTTTACTGGTCAAAGAAGTACTTATCTTACCTTCTCAAATAGTAGCTAAGACAGGACCTTTAGATATAGTAATGAGAAGCTATATCCTTATCTTAATAGGCCTGACTTTTTACTATCTCTTCAAAGATTATCAAAAAAGTAACTTTAAAAGAAGAGAGTGCATTAAGTATCTCTTTACCGGTATCTTCATTTACGGCTTAGGAGGTTTAATTTTTAGTGTTTTCTTACCTTTAATCTTAAAACATACGGCCTTTTCATATCTAACTTTCTTTTTTTCATTAATCTGGCTTTCTCTAACTACCTATTCCATCTTGTATTATCACCTTTTAGATATTAAAGTAGCTTTTAAAAAGATCACCTTAATTACTTTAACGGGTATCGTTAGTTTAATCCTCATCTACTCTATCACCATTTTTACTAAAGAGACCTTTAGCGAAATATTAGGTTCGATGTGGTTCTTATTCCCTATCTTAATCTCTTTAATCATCGGATTCTTATTTAACCATCTTACTTCATTAATTATTAACTTAAAAGAAGAAGAATTTTCAAGAGAAAAGTATAGATATCGAGCTTATCTCTGGCAAGAAATAGAAAAGATAAGCCAAGCTAAGAACATGGGTGAACTTTTCTCAAGAATTACCCATAGTCTTAAGTATGCCCTTAACCCCTCTTTTATTAAGATCTTCTTAAACCATGAAGAATTAAACAAGTATTTACTCCAATATGGAGATTTTAATAATTTAAGAGAAAACCCAAACTTTCATCATTCTAAGATAGAATTTTCCCATAACCACTGCTTAATCCTTTACTTAAAAGAACAAAAAGAATTGATCGATCTAAATAAGATAAACTTTTTACTTAATCTTGGAAAAGAGTCTTTAGATCAAAGAAACTCTTTTCTTTCGATAAAAGATGAATTAACAAGAATAAAAGCCGAGCTCTGTTTACCTATCTTTAAAGAAGATAACCTTCTTGGTCTTATCTTGATGGGTAATAGACTTACCTTACCTTATCTTTACTCTTCTGAGGATCTACGTTTAATCTCCTTGATGACTAATTATCTAGGAGAAACACTCCACAAACTTACATTAGAAGATAAAAATCTACGGCTGATCTTAAGCTCTATCCAAACCATCGTTAACTCTGTAGAAGCAAAAGATTCGTACACCGGGGGCCACAGCCTTCGTGTCTTTAATATTTCACTTTCCTTAGGAAAAAGGCTATTAAGACACCTGCCCAGCACTTCAGATAATTTAATCGGCCTTAAGAGAGCCGCTATTTTACATGATGTAGGTAAACTCAGTATTCCAGAAGCCATCTTAACTAAGTATGAAAAGTTATCAAAAGAAGAATTTGAAGTCTTAGCTAAACATCCTGAAAAAGGTATCGAGCTTATTAAACCTTTAGAAGACTGGCTGAGTGAAGATACGAGGTTAGGCATCTTGCAACATCACGAAAATTTTGATGGGTCGGGTTATCCTAAAAGAATAAAGGAAAAAGATATCCATATTTATGCCCGCATCATCAGAGTAGCTGATGCTTTTGATGCTTTAACTACCGATCGGCCTTATTCTAAAGCCATGGAAAAGAAGGTAGCCATTGAAGAGTTAAAAAAATTAGCTCATCTTCACTTTGACTCTGAAGTGATTGATAAGTTAGTAGAGCTAAACGAAGAAGGGTTGATTTAAAAAGCTATGTTTTCTAAATTATATTCCTCTAAATTATATTCCAAGATTATCACTGCTTTAAAAAATGTAGGACTAAAGAAAAAGAAAGCTAATCTTAAGCTCAAAGAGATGCTAAAGATTGCTCATTCTCTAACAACCGTCGTCGAAACAAGGGATCCCTCTACCTTTGAACATGGAAAAAGGGTGCAAGAGTATTCTCTCTTAATTGCCCAAAAGTTAAATGTTCCTCAAGAAATGATCAAGGTAGCTTCAGTTCTTCACGATATAGGCAAGATAGGTATCCCAGAAAGTATTCTCTTGAAAAAAGATAGACTTACCCATGAAGAATGGGAGATCATCAAACAACATCCTGAGATTGGCCAAGAGTTGTTAAAAAAACAACTCCTTGATTTTCCAGAAGAAGTATTTGATGCCATAAAACATCATCATGAAACTTTAGATGGAGAAGGATATCCAGATTCTTTGGAGGCAGAAAAGTTACCCTTAGCTATTCGTATCCTTTCCGTAGCCGATGCTTTTGAAGCCATGACTTCAGAGCGAATATATAGGAAAATAATATCCCAAGAAGAAGCCTTAGCGGAATTAGAGAGATGCAAAGGAAAAAAATACGATCCTCTGGTGGTAGAAGCCTTAATCTCCATAATTAAAGAAAAAAATATCAATCCATGAAGAAGATAGAATTAGTCTCTCCTGCTTCTAATTGGCCTATGCTTATGGCTAGCGTAGAAAATGGGGCAGATGCTGTTTACCTTGGTTTAAAAGAGTTTAATCTTAGAATCTCAGCCGAAAATTTTCATTTAAGAGAATTAAGAAAGGTCGTTGACTACTGCCATAAAAACAACGTTAAGGTTTATCTGGCTTTAAATACCCTTATCTATGACCAAGAAGAAAAAAAGATTAAGAAGATCCTCTTCAAAGCTAAAGAATATCAAGTTGAGGCTATTATTTGTTGGGACTATTTAGTTATCTCTGAAGCTTTAGCTTTAAATTTAAATGTCCACCTTAGCACTCAAGCCAGTGTCTCTAACTCATCTACCGTTAATTTTTATCAAAATTTGGGCGTGAAGAGAATTGTCTTAGCCAGAGAATTAAGCCTTAAACAAATATCGGCCATCAAGAAGAAAAATAGTATTGAGCTTGAATGCTTTGTTCATGGGGCAATGTGTTTAGCTCTTTCCGGGAGGTGTCTTTTAAGCCAATATTTCTTTCAAAAGAGCGCTAATCGAGGAAACTGTTTACAACCTTGCAGAAGAAAGTATCAAAGTTTAGATGATCAATTAGAAATAGAAATAGGCCCTAATTACATTTTAAGTGCTAAGGATTTATGCACCATTGAGATAATTGATAAATTAATTAAGGCCGGGATAGATGTTTTTAAGATTGAAGGTCGGTCTAAATCGCCCGAATACGTCAAGGTAGTTACCCAGTGTTATCGAGAAGCTTTAGATGCTTATTACCAAAAAGCTTATCACCAGGAATTAACTGATAAATTACTAAAAAAACTACAAACTGTATATAATCGAGGCTTTTCTAAAGGCTTTTACTTGGGGTTGCCCAATGATCAAGACTTAACTAAGAGCGAAGGAAACATCGCTTCTAAGAAAAAAAAATATGTAGGAAGAGTCTTAAATTATTATAAAAAAGTTGGCGTGGCTGAAATCGTCATTGAAGATCATCCTCTCTCTAAAGGAAATGAAATCTTATTTGTGGGTTATAAAACTGGTCTTAAAAATATGACTATTAATTCCTTAGAGATAGACCACCAAGAAGTAGATAAAGCTAAAAAAGGTGAAAAAGTAGGCATATTTTCAACGGAAAGAGTAAGGAGTAATGATCAAGTATATCTCTTAAGTTAAGGCTCTTCTCTTGCTTCTAGTTTGAATACTTCATATTTTATAGCACTTATTAATGAAAATTTGACATAGTGCATTTTTAATCTTTAAATGATATTTTAATCTTTAAATAATTATAAAATTTTACTTGACAAATTTTTGATTATTCGTATAATTTCTCTCTAATGCTAAATTATTTTAGTAATGCTATTAATGCTAAATTATTTTAGTAGGATATTTTAATAAGAAAGGAGTAAGATATATGAAGAATTTATTAGTTTTGCTGGTAGCAGTCTGCTTTGCTTTTACTTTAGCTATGGGTATTAATTGTTGTGCTCCAAAAGCTACTGAAGATAAAGCTCCAGTTGCAGAAGATGAAGCTCCAGCTCCAGAAGCTCCAGCTCCAGAAGTTCCAGCTCCAGAAGTTCCAGCTCCAGCTCCAGCACATTAATATTTAGTTCTATAAAAATAGTTCTATAAAAAATAAAAAAGGGAAGAGGTAAAACTCTTCCCTTTTTTATTCTACTAAAAAGAGGACTTGGTTGGTAGCTACCGTTTGTCCATCTTTAAATAATATTTTTACAATCTTACCTTCAAATTCTGATTTTATTTCATTAAATAACTTCATCGCTTCTACCAAGGCAACGGTTTGTTCTTTTATAATAAAGTTTTCTTCTTCCACGAAAGGAAGAACTCCAGAAAAAGGAGCTCGGTATATAGTTCCAGCTAAAGGAGATCTTATCTCTTTATACTCCTTCTTTTTTTCATTCTTAGCTGCATCTTCAAAAGAAGTAGGATCTTTCTTCTCAGAAGAGATGCTCTTTATATTTTTTTTAGCTCTTATTCTTATCTTCTCTTCTTTGATATCTATTTCTTCTAAATGGTATTTACCTAAAAACTTGATTACTTCTTCTACTTTTTGAACATCAATATCTTTCTTCTTCATTTTAAATTACTCCAAATTTGTTAAATATCTTTAATCATCTTTTGGACATATTTAGCAATAGATAAGGAAGCAGTAAGACCAGGCGAATCAATGCCAATAAGATTAATAAATCCTGGATAACCTTTATCTTCTTCATGTCTTATCACAAAATCCCTAAAATCCTCATCTTGTCCTTGAAGTTTTGGTCTAATTCCTGCTAGATCAGGGCTTAAGTCATCCTCATTTATAAAAGGTAAAAATTGTTTTACAGAACGATAAAATAAAGTTCCTTTAGAAGGATCAACCTGATAATTTATTTCTTTATTAATATATTCAGCGTCAGGACCTAAACGTAGGCGACCTGTCTTGTCTAAAACCACATGAATACCTAAACTAACCTCAGTAGGGACAGGATAAATTAAATGTTTTATAGAATGTAATTTGTGCGCTTGAAAATAACTTCCTTTGCAATATTTTAGTAAATAGTCACAATTTAGGATATCTATGCCTGCCATTTGAGCTATGATATCACTATTAAGGCCGGCACAGTTAACTACCATTCTTGAGGTAAAAGTATATTCTTTTTTAGATTCTAAGATTACTACCTCATATCCCGAGGATATTTTTCTAATATTTATTACCGGGGTTTGATATAAAATTTCTACCTTTCTTGACATGGCTTTTTGTAAAAGATATTGCATTAATTGGTGAGTATCTACGATACCGGTAGAAGGAGAATATAAAGCAGTTTTAGCTTTAAGATCTGGCTCTAATTCTTTTACTTCTTTTTCAGATAGGATCCTTAAATCATCTACTCCATTTTCTCTTCCATTCTTTAGTAATTTTTCTAACTTTTCTTCCTCAGCTTGGCTTTGAGCGATAATTAATTTACCTATCTTCTTGAAAAAGATATTATTTTTTTCGCAGGTTTCATAAAGAAGATTTTTTCCTTCTACACAAGTCATAGCTTTTAAAGTATCTTTAGGATAATAAAGACCAGCATGGATAACTTCACTATTACGACTACTAGTTTCTTCTCCAAAACTTGAGTTTTTTTCTAAGATAAAGATATCTTGTCCCTGACTTTCAATTTCAGAAGCAATGGCTAATCCTACAACCCCTGCTCCAATGATGATTAGATCAACCTTTTCAGCCATAATTTTCTACCATATTTCTACCATAATTAAGAAACTAAAAGATACTTTGCAAAATCTCTAACTCTTTCTTCATCTTTGTCTCTTTTTCTCTTTCCACTAATAAGTCATTTCGATGAAAACGTTCTAAAGTGAAAGGAACTACTTTATTCTTTAGCCGAGGCACCCTTTCTTCTTCTTTTAGTAAAAACTTAAACTTTATTCCCCCTCCTCTTAAAAAAAGGTAAAGGGGAAGCAAAAAACTTGGTAAGGTAATTAATTTTTTTACCTTTACCTTTTCTAATAATGGTTCCCATTTAGTCAGCTTAAAATATTGGCTAAAATATCTTTGATAGTTAAAAAAACTATATCCATGGTGAGAAAGCCCACTCTTACGTATCTCTTCATCTTCTTTTTTCTCAAGTATACCTTTTACCGGTTCCCAAACAACACACTTTCCTTTTGGTTTTAAAATACGAGCTATTTCACTTACCACATTGGAGAGTGAAGGCAAATGGTGAAGTATTTCTTTGCAAAAGACCAGATCAAAAGAATGATCAGCAAAAGGGAGTATCTCTATATCTCCAACGAGACGTTCAAAGTAATGATCTTGGTCGATAAATGCTTGGCCACAACGGATAAATTCTGGCATCATATCCATCGCGATTACCCAAGCTCCATAATGAGTAAATAAGTAGCTTGTTTCGCAACACCCGGCACCTAAATCTAAGATTACTTTTTCTTTCTCAACAATATCTTTTATTCCTTTATTGATCAGAGGAAGATAATTCTTTAAGTAGGTTAAATGTTCTTCTTGGTCATGCATTTCATAAACCCATTGATACTCTCCCTCCATCTCTGATAATTTTTCCTTAAGGCTAAGATTGTCTTTTATTCCTAAGATAACTATGCCTTCTTTAATAAAAAAGGTATAGTTACAACTCGGACACTTTAAGGTACCTTCTACAATCTCTTCACCTTTAACGAGACTACTTTCTAATTGGAATCTAGAAAGACAGCCTGGACAGCAAAGAATATTTAAAAAAGAATGTTTTATAATAATCCCCCTTCTGAAAAGATTATAGCATTTGTTATAGTTATTTTCAAATAATTAAATGTTAAAAAGGCTGGGCTAGAATCAAATTAAGTTTCTTTTTAATTCAAGCTTTGGGAAAATTTATTAATGTTTCTATGAAAATCGTAGAAATTAGGTTAATCTGTCTTGTAAGTTTTCATAATTAGAATTGCTGGAAGAATTGCTGGAATATCTTGACAAAAAATAAAATAATAAAGTATAATACTTAATGTTCTAAGTTTGATTAATATGCTGGCGTAGCTCAATGGTAGAGCAGCGGTTTTGTAAACCGCAGGTTGCGGGTTCAATTCCCATCGCCAGCTCCAATATAAAAGGGGAGATACCCTAGTGGCCAAAGGGATCAGACTGTAAATCTGACGGTGTATACCTTCGGAGGTTCAAATCCTCCTCTCCCCACCATAATTTTACACAACGGAGGTCAATAATGACAGAAAACAAAAAAACAAAGGTCTTAGTAGTGGATGATGAAATTGATATCCTACGTATTTTGAAAAAGGTCTTAGAGTTAAAAAATTATGAAGTCATTACTGCTTCTACAGGAAAAGAAGCTTTAGAAAGGATTAATGAAACAATAGATATCGTCTTATTAGATATAATGCTCCCTGATCTCATGGGATATGACGTATGTGAAATAATAAAAGAAAATCCTGCCTTAAAAAAAATTCCGGTGATTATGCTCTCGGCTAAAACTCAAATGAGCGATATTAGAAAAGGTTTAGACATAGGGGTAGAAATGTATATTACTAAACCATTTGATCCTTTTAATATTCCAGAGCAATTAGAAGATATCTTACAAAGAAAAGGAGAAAAAAGATGAGTGTTGTCTACACTAAAAAAGGCAAGTGTAAGAAATGTTATAGTTGCATTCGAGGTTGTGTCGTTAAAGCTATTAAAGTCACGGAAGATCGGGCCTCTATTATAGCTAAACGTTGTATTTCTTGTGGAATTTGTTTTAATATGTGTAGTCAAGGGGTAATTCATTATAGAAATGACCATGAAAAAGTAAAAAGGATCTTAAACAGGTTAGGTAAAAAGATAGCCATTATTGACCCTACTTTTCCAGGAGCTTTTAATGAGGCAAATGGTCGTAAAATCATCACCGCGATCAAAGAATTAGGTTTTGATGAAGTCTGGGAAGCAGCTGCGGGAGGAGAGATTGTTAATGAAAAATATCAAGAAATTCTAAAAAATAGTCAAGCTGGAGATGCTTATATTACCACTCATTGCGCAGCCATTGTTAATCTTATAGAGATCCACTACCCCATATTATTACCTCAGTTAATTCCTGTTGTTTCTTCTATGTTTGCTACCGCTAAGATTATAAAAAAAGAAGATCCTTCGGCTATGATTGTTTATATTGGTCCTTGCTTGGCTAAAAAAGTAGAAGTAAAAGATAAAGACATCCGAAATGGCATAGAAGAAGTGATTACCTACCAAGAGTTAAAGGAACTACTGGAAGAAAAAAATATTAATTATCAAGAATTACCTCCTTCAGAAACAGATGGCTATAATGCTTCTTTTTCAAGACTTTATTTAGCTTGCGGAGGAATGGTTGCTGGCGCTTATAGCCACCCGAGTTCTTTAATCTCAAAGAATGATGTCCTTACTTTAGATGGCCCTAGAGGAATAGAAACTTTACAAGCTATGGCTGCTGGAAAAAAGGTTAAAGCTAAGATGATCGATATTTATTTTTGTCGAGGTTGCATTGATGGCCCGGCTATGGATATAGAGAAGAGTTATTTTGAAAAGAGAGAAGACGTGATGAATTACGTCCTCTCAAAAAGCCATCTTCCTGTTCCTGATTACCAGAAACTCTCAGCGGAGATTGAAATCAAAAGAAATTTCTCGAATTGGCAAACTCCTACTAAGGAAATACTTAAAAAAGAAATGGATGAAATTCTAAGGCAGATAGGAAGATACAAAAAAGAAGATGTCCTAAACTGTGGTGCTTGTGGTTACTCCACTTGTGAAGAAAAGGCTAAATTTGTGGTCTTAGGAATTGCTTCGCCAGAATTATGCCTTCCTGCCTTAATCCATAAAATTACCAGTGAAAAAAATAAGACCATCGAGGTTGTTATTAACAGTATGAGCGATGGGGTTCTTACCATAGACAAGAATTTAAAGATAGGTGTGTTTAATGATGCCCTAGAAAAACTCTTTGGATATACCCAAGAAGAAGCATTAGGCAAGACCTGTAAGGATATGCTTTGTCAAGATCTCGGGGATAAAGAATGTAGTTTTTATAAAGTCTTAGCTACTGGAAAACCAGTAGTTGATCATGAAAGAGAAATCACAACTAAAGATGGTAGAAAAATTAAAATTAGCGCCAGCTTATCTCCTTTGCAGGATCTAAATGGAGATATTATAGGAGGGGTAGAGGTATTACGAGATATTACTCTTTTAAAAGAAATAGATAAGATGAAGTCTGGTTTTGTTTCTAACGTTTCTCATGAACTAAGAACTCCTTTAACTTCAATTAAAGGCTCGGTAGAACTTTTGCTGGGTGAAGCCGAAGGACCTGTCGGGGAAGGCCAACGGATGTTTTTAAACATCATCAAGAAGAATACGGAACGGCTGATTCGATTAATTACTGACCTTTTAGACTTAGCTAAAATTGAATCAGGCAAGATCAAGATGCACAAAAGATTGACTGATATTAAAAATTTAACAGAAGAGGTAATTGTTTCTTTAAATCCATTATTAAAAGAAAAGAGTATCAACTTAGAAAATATAACCGAAGAAAACCTTCCGGCGGTCATGGTCGATGAAGATAGAATCAAACAAGTCTTAGTAAATTTAATCTCTAATTCCATTAAGTTTACTTCACCCCAAGGAGTTATTAAGATAAACTCTACTCAAAACTCTCAAGAGGTAGTCATTGGGGTACAAGATAATGGAATTGGGATTGATTCTTCTAATTTCAAAAAAATATTTACTAAATTTGAAACTATAGATGTACCTGCTTCCGTACGAAGTCAAATCAAAGGAACTAACTTAGGTTTATCCATCTGTAAAAATATTATCGAAGCTCATGAAGGTAAAATTTGGGTAGAAAGCCAACTTGGACAAGGAAGCACTTTTTACTTTACCTTACCTAAATTAAAGGAAGAAGAGATAGAAATAACCAAAAAAGTTAGATTTGGAGAAAGAATAACCAAGAAAGTTTTAGTAGTCGATGATGACCACGACGTGGTGAAAGTAGTAAAATCTTATCTAATGCGGGAAGGAATGGAAGTTATCACCGCCTATGATGGAAATGAAGCCGTGAGAAAAGCCAGAGAAGAGACTCCAGACATCATTACTTTAGATATTCTCATGCCTGGAAAAAATGGCTTTGAGATTATTGAAGAACTACGTCTCTATGAAGAAACTAAATTTATTCCAGTGATTATTATCTCTATAGTTCAGATTGATGATCAAGAAAAAATCTTTAGATTAGGGGTGGCGGACTATTTAAATAAGCCAATCGAACCGGCTAAATTAATTTCTTGCCTTAAAGATATTGAAAGATGGATCCAGTCACCGAGAAAGAAGAAGAAAATATTGCTGGTTGATGACGAAAAAGATGTCCTGACGGTAATAAGAGCACTTTTGCAAGACCACAACTATCTAACCATGGAAGCTTATAATGGTCAAGAAGCAGTGGAAATAACAGAAAAACGTAAACCTGATTTAATTATTATGGATTTGATGATGCCAGTGATGGATGGCTTTGAAGCCATTAAAAGAATTAAATCAAATAAGAAGACGGCTCATATTCCTATTGTTGTCCTTACCGTCCGTAACTTAGAAGAAGACAGAATACAGGCTTTAATGTTAGGGGCCTCGGAATATTTAACTAAGCCATTTACCAAGGAGACTTTAATAAGTAAGATCAGTGATATGCTAAACGAGGAAAAACCTGTTTTTTAAGCATAAGATTTAAGCGGAAGTAGCTCAGTTGGTAGAGCGACAGCCTTCCAAGCTGTAGGTCGCGGGTTCGAGACCCGTCTTCCGCTCCAAAGAATATCAGATTATTGATACCCAAAAGATTGACTTCAAAAAGATTGACTTTAAGATAAATTAATTTAAAATGAATGGATAGAAAAGATGAAAATAAACAGTTAATTTCTTCTAATAAAAAAGCTCTATTTGACTATCACCTTTTAGAAAAATACGAAACTGGAATAGTCCTTAAAGGGACGGAAGTAAAATCATTAAGAGTAAATGGGGCTAGTCTTCACGAGAGTTATGCTGATCTTAAAAACAATGAAGTCTACTTAATTAACTGCCATATTAGCCCTTATCAATATGGAAATAGAGTTAATCATGACCCTTTAAGAAATAAGAAGTTATTACTCCACAAGGATGAAATAAATAAGATTTCCAGAAAAATAAAAGAAAAAAATTTAACTTTAATTCCTTTAAAAATATATCTAAAAAATGGTCTAATTAAAGTAGAAATAGCTTTAGCCAAAGGAAAGAAATTATACGATAAAAGGGAAAGATTAAAGGAAAAGATCATAGAAAGAGAAGTAGAAAGAGAAACAAGATTTAAGATTAAATTAAGGGGGCGATAGGCTTCGACGGAGATTGACAAATTAAGAGTGGCATACCGAGGAATACTGCTGGCCTCGTAAAAAAGCAGTAAACAAACAAACGCTAAACAAGAATTAGCACTAGCTGCTTAGATAGCAGCACATTTTGGTAAGTCTTGCTTACGGACTTATTAAAATGTCGGTTTGTAAGCTAGCTCCTTATTATTTGGCTTAAGTAGTAAGGAGTGAAATAAGTTAAGCCAAGTCTTTAAACTTTGCTTATGGAAGTTCAAAGGAATTTATAAACATAAGCTATGTATGTAGAAGCTCTTCAATTTGAATTTTCGGACGTGGGTTCGACTCCCACCGCCTCCACCAAAAATAGAAAGGTTTATTTAAGCGTATCAGCTTGAAAGATACGCTTTTTTTTAGTGATGATGAGCTTATCCCATATTTTTACTTCCCAAAAGAATAAAATGATATTTAATTTAAAAAGAAGAGCTTTTTTATTGATAGTCTTTCTCTTTTTAGCCTCCTCGGTAGTTCCTTGGTCTCTTGGTGCTTTTACGATTAAAGATATCCTAGTTATGGATAATATAGAAAACCTGAGACATTCTGTGGTTCTTATTAATAAAAATGAAATAGAATATATCTCTATCACAGATTTTGCTTACATATTTGATGGTTATTTAGAAAAAGAAGACTTATTTACTAAAGTCATATTTAAAGAAAGAGGTAAAGAAGTTATCTTTAACCATGGAAGCAAAGAAGTGTTTATTGATAATGAAAAGATTTTTTTAGATACGCCTTGTCAGATAATAAAAAGAAAATCATATATTCCTTTTAGTTTTATCAGAGAAAGATGGGGAGAAATTATAAATATAAGTATTATCTGGAAGAAAGAACAAGATACCTTAATCTTAGAAAAAAAGAAAGAAGAGAAAGACAAAAAAGTTAAAGAACAATCATTAAAAGTATTTCCACCCCCTTACCCCCGCCAGCGGGGGATAGAGAAAGATAAAGAGGTTAAAGAGCAATCTTTGGCGAAAGAAGAGAGAAAGAAGGAAGAGAAAGATAAAGAGGTTAGAGAGCAACTATTGGTGAAAGAAGAGAGAAAGAAGGCAGAGAAAGATAAAGAGGTTAAAGAGCAACTTTTGGTGAAAGAAGAAAAAAAGAAGGCAAGGAAAGAAGAGAGTTTAATTAAAGAAAAAGATAGCCAAGAAAAAACGGTCTCTTTCTTAAAAAAAGAAGAGGTTGTTTTTGATAAAAGATCTCATAAAAGATCAAACCAGGGGGTAGTTGATCTCATCACTATTGACCCAGGACATGGAGGTAAAGACCCAGGAGCTGTAGGCTCAACTGGTTTAAAAGAAAAAGATGTAAATTTAGAAGTAGCTAAACGAGTCAAAGAATTAATTGAAACAAAATCAAATATTAAGGTCATGATGACTCGCCAGCTTGATGAATTTATCCCCCTAAGAAGAAGAAGTGAGATGGCCAATGCTATTAAATCAAAATTATTTATCAGTATCCATGCTAATGCCTCTTTTTCAGAAGGCGCTGATGGATTTGAAACTTATTATCTCTCAGCAGTAGCTTCTGATAATACAGCTCGAGCCGTCTCATTGTTAGAAAACGGGGTTATTGAAATTGAAAATGGGGCTGCTTCTAAAGATTATGGTTATTTAGAATTTATCTTAGCCGATATGGCTCAAAATCAATTTATTGAAGAAAGTATAGAATTAGCAGGAATTTTACAAGAAATAGCCAAAAAGAAACTAAATATTAAATCTCGGGGTATCAAGAGTGCTCTCTTTTATGTTTTAAAAGATACAACTATGCCAGCCATCTTGGTTGAAGTAGGTTTTGTCTCTAACCCCACAGAAGAACAAAGACTTAAAGATAGCTGTTTTAAAGAAAAGATTGCTGAATGTATTAGTGAAGCTATTTTAGCTTACAAAGATAAATATAAGGAAAGTTTAGGATTTACTAAGTAAAGTGGCTCATAAAAAACATAAAACTATCTTAATAATCATAACCATGGTTATCGTATCGGTGTCGATAGGTTTTACTTACTTATATCTTCGCCATAAAGAAATGCCTTTTCTAGATAAAATGGCTATTTCTTCTTTTTTTGAAGAAGAGGAGGTCAAGGTAAGATTATATTTTTCTTCCTTTGATGCTTCTTGTTTGGCTTTAGAAGAAAGAAAGATTAAAAAATGTGAAGATAAGATCGAACAAGCTAAACTAATGATCAAAGAGTTAATCAAGGGTCCTTTGGCTAATAATCTAAAACCTACCCTACCTCTAAATTGTCAAATAAAAGAAGTCTTTAGTCATAAAGAGACTATCTTTGTAGACTTTGATCAAAATTTCGTAGAAGAACATTGTAAAGGGAGTTGTGGGGAAATTTTAACTATTTATTCGATAGTCAATACCTTGTTAGATAATTTAAATAGCTACAAAAAAGTTCAATTTTTAGTAGAAGGAAAAGAAATAGAGACTTTAGCAGGACATATCTTTCTCCAACAACCATTATTTAAGGAGAAGAGGTTAATTAAAGTTGAAACCAAAAGAGGTAAGTAAAAATAAATAATCTATCAATAAAGAGAAAGATTTTATGAAAGGATGTTTCTTATGAGCTTCATTAATACTTGGAAAAAATTTCGTCAAAGTAAGATCTATGAATACTTAGAAGTAATTGTGATTGCTTTAAGCTTAGCCTTAGTTATCAGAACTTTTGTCATTCAAGCTTATAAAATTCCTTCTGGGTCAATGATTCCTACTCTTCAAGTAGGTGATCACTTATTTGTCTCTAAGTTTGCTTATGGAATAAAGATACCTTTTACTGAGAAAAAGATATTAAAATTTAAAAGTCCCCAAAGGAAAGATATTATTGTCTTTAAATGTCCGGTTGATCCAAGCAAGGACTTCATTAAAAGAATGATCGGTCTTTCAAAAGAAGAAATAATGATTAAAGAGAAAAAAGTTTATATCAACCAGAAGTCAATAGAAGAACCGTATGTAATAAAATCTATCTCTTCTTTTAAAAATATTTACTCCATCAGAGATAATTGGGAAGAACCTTTAATCGTACCAAAAAACAAATATTTTGTCATGGGTGATAACCGTGATTCAAGTTATGATAGTAGATTTTGGGGATTTTTATCCGAAGAGATGATTAAAGGCAAAGCCTTGTTTATCTATTGGCCTCCTAATAGAATTAGCTTAATCCGATAATTTTTTTGAATCCTTTTGCTAATTTAAGCGTCAATTAAGGAAGAAGATAAAATTTTTAAGAGGAGGTATTAAATAGAAAATATGCCAGAAAAAGAAGAAGAGAAAAAAGAGCCATTAGAAGAGGTATCAGAAGAAGAAGTATTAGAAAAAGAACCATTAGAAGAGGTATTAGAAAAAGATATCTTGATTGATCAAGAGAGATTGAAGAAATTAGAGGAGGGATGCAAATTAGCTGATGAATACTTAGATCACTTAAAAAGATTAAAAGCCGAGTTTGAAAACTATAAAAAAAGAACATTAAAAGAAAGAGAAGAATTAATAAAATATGCTAATGAAGATTTAATAAGTCAACTTTTGCCTATTATTGACAATTTTGAAAGAGCTCTTCTCAGTGAATATGAAAAACATAATCTTAGTTTTTTTAAAGAAGGAATTTTATTAATTAAAAAACAATTTTCTGACCTTCTTTCTGAAAGAGGATTAAAAGAGATGGACCCCTTAGGAAAGGCATTGGACTCTAACTTACATCATGCCTTAATGCAAAAAAGCAGTGAAGAATATGAGGAAAATATAATTATTGAAGAATTACAAAAAGGATACCTGCTATATGATAAAGTAATCAGGCCTTCTCAAGTCGTGGTATCCAGTGGAAGAAATTCAGGAGAAGGAAAAAAAAAGGAGGAAGAATAAATTATGAGTAAAGTGATCGGTATTGATTTAGGAACTACCAATTCGGTAGTAGCAGTAATGGAAGGGGGAGAGCCTATCGTTATTGCCAATAAAGAAGGATTTCGGACTACACCTTCAGTAACAGCCTTTACTAAATCTGGTGAACGTTTAGTAGGTCAACCAGCTAAAAGACAAGCGATAACTAATGCTGAAAATACTATCTATTCTATTAAGAGATTTATGGGCAGAAAACTAAATGAGGTATCTCAAGAAGATCAAGAAGTTTCTTATCAATTAAAGGCTGCTTCTAATGAAGACGTGAGAGTAATCACCAGAGAAAAAGAATATTCTCCGCCAGAACTATCAGCGTTGATCCTTAGAAAATTAAAGGAAGATGCTGAAAGTTATTTAGGAGAAGAGGTAACTCAAGCTGTCATTACGGTCCCTGCTTATTTTAACGACAGTCAAAGGCAAGCCACCAAAGACGCCGGTAAGATAGCAGGATTAGAAGTATTAAGAATTATTAACGAACCTACCGCTGCTTCCTTAGCTTATGGATTAGATAAGAAAAAAGAAGAGAAGATTGCCGTTTATGATTTAGGTGGAGGAACTTTTGATATTTCTATCTTAGAAATAGGAGATGGAGTCTTTGAAGTAAAAGCTACTAATGGAGATACTCATTTAGGAGGAGATGATTTTGATCAGAGAATAATAGATTGGTTGGCTGATGAATTTACCAAAGAACAAGGAATAGATTTAAGAAAAGATGTTATGGCTTTACAACGTTTAAAAGAAGCAGCAGAAAAAGCTAAATGCGAGCTTTCTACTACGGTAACTACAGAGATAAATCTACCTTTTATTACGGCTGATGCTAATGGTCCAAAGCATTTAAATGTAACTTTGACCAGAGCTAAATTAGAACAATTAGTAGATGATTTAGTTAAAAGAACTATTGGTCCTTGCGAACGGGCTTTAGCTGATAGTGGGTTTGCTACTAAAGATATTGATGAGGTAATACTAGTGGGCGGACAAACGAGAATGCCTAAAGTAGTAGAGATAGTAAAAAATTTGTTTGACAAAGAACCTCATAAAGGAGTAAATCCAGATGAGGTGGTAGCGATAGGAGCAGCTATTCAAGCTGGCGTTTTAAAAGGCGAAGTTAAGGATGTTTTACTTTTAGATGTTACTCCTTTATCTTTAGGAATCGAGACTTTAGGACAAGTTTTTACTAAGCTGATTGAACGAAATGTTACCATTCCTACCAGAAAGAGCCAAGTTTTTTCTACGGCGGCGGATAACCAAACAGCAGTAAGTATCCATGTTCTTCAAGGTGAAAGAGCTTTGACAACTGATGAAGGAATGAAGACTTTAGGAAGATTTGACTTAGTGGGTATTCCTCCTGCCCCACGAGGCATTCCTCAGATTGAGGTAACTTTTGATATTGATGCTAATGGGATTGTTCATGTTTCGGCTAAGGATTTAGGAACAGGTAAGAAGCAAAAGATTAAGATTGAATCTTCTAGTGGGCTTCCTAAGGAAGAAATAGAGAAGATGGTAAAAGAAGGGGAATTACACGCTCAAGAAGATGAAAAAAAGAGAAATTTAGCTGAAGCTAAAAATAAAGCCGATAGTTTAGCTTATTCCGCCGAAAAGAGCTTAAAAGAGTACGGAGATAAGATTTCTCAAGAAGACCGCCAAAAAATAGAAGAGGCTCTTAGCAGCTTAAAAAAGGCAACTGAAGGAAAAAGTATCGATGAAATTAATAAAGCTATTGATGAATTAAGCAAAGCTTCTCATAAGTTAGCTGAAGAAATGTACAAAAAGGCAGCCGAGCAACAAGCGAAAGAACAAACGAAAGACGGGAAAGAAACAGAAACAGCCAAGGACCAAAAGAAAGACCAAGAAGAAGTAGTTGATGCTGAATATAAAGTAGAAGATGAAGATAAATAATAAGCAGTAAGCAGTCAGGTGTCCGCTTTTAGTTATTAGGCTGACTTCTGACTGCTACTAATAAATAATAAAAAGTATATAATAAGAAGTATATAATAAGAAGTAAATAATAAAAAGTGAATAATAAGAAGTGAATAATAAGAAGTAAATAATAAGAAGAGGAAATAATAAAGGTGACTAAAAGAGATTACTATGAAATATTAAGTGTCAATAAAGATGCTGCTGCCGATGAGATTAAAAAAGCTTACCGAGTTTTAGCTAAAAAACACCATCCCGATAATAATCCCGGAAATAAAACAGCCGAGGAAAAGTTTAAAGAAGCTGCCGAAGCTTATGAAATATTAAGTGACCCTGAAAAAAGAGCTCGTTATGATCAATTTGGCCATGAAGGAGTATCTTCTGCCTTTGGCAAGGAAGGATTTACCTGGTCTAATTTTACCCACTTTGGAGATGTTGAAGACATTCTGGGAGAATTTTTTGATAGTAGTATTTTGGGTAATATTTTTGGTTTTGGCAGTAATAGAAAAAGAACTCAACGAGGAGCTGATTTAAGATATGATCTAACTTTAAGTTTAAAAGAAGCAGCTTTTGGTTGCGAAAAGAAGATTAAGATAAATCGGAAAGAAATATGCACTACCTGTAATGGCACAGGAGCCAAGCCAGGAAGTAGCAGCACTACTTGTTCTACTTGCCAGGGAAAAGGCCAAGTAAGACAAGTGCAAGGATTTTTTAGTATCAACGCTACTTGTCCTCGTTGCCAAGGAAGGGGTGAAGTCATTAAAAACCCTTGTCTATCTTGTGGAGGAAGTAGGCAGGTTAAAAATACTCGTCAGATAGTAGTTAAGATTCCCGCAGGAGTAAATAATGGCAATAGTATTAAGATACCCAAGGAAGGAGAAATAAGTTCAAGTGGAGGAGCTCAAGGTAATTTATATGTAGTCATTAACGTGGAAGAAGATGAGCTCTTTATTCGAGAAGATAGTGATATCTTATGCGAAGTAGCTATTAGCTTTACCCAAGCAGCTTTAGGGTGTGAAATATCTATTCCTACCTTGGAAAAAGAAAATATTAAGATGAAGATTCCATCTGGTACTCAATCCCATAAAGTATTTAGATTAAAGGGAAAAGGCATTCCATCTCTTCACGGAGGAGAAAGAGGAGACCAACATGTAAGGGTTATCGTTAAAACTCCCACTGATTTAACAGAAGAGGAAAAAAATACCTTACGAGAATTTGCTCAAAAAAGAGGCGAGGAAGTAGCTTATATTGAAGCCAAAGAGAGCATCTTTAAAAAATTTAATCTAAAATTTAAATAAGCCTAACATGGTCTTGATCAAAATAATCATTCACTATGAATCATAAAAGGTTGTTTATCTCAGAAATAAAGGATCATAACTTTGAGATTACCTCTCCAGAACAAGTTCATTATTTAAAAAATGTCTTACGTCTTAAAAAGAAAGAAGAAATAATAATATTAGATGGAAAGGGATGGGAATACAAGACCGAAGTTGAAAGGATAAATACTAACAAGATCAAGGTGGTCTCAAAAGAAGAAATTTTTCATCCTTTGGAAAATTATAGTCTTATCTTATATCAAAGTCTTTTAAAAAGTCCTAAAATGGATTTTTTAGTTCAAAAGACAAGCGAATTAAATGTAAGTAAATTTGTCCCTATTGTAACCACCAGATCCTTAAGATACTTATCAAAAGAAGTAGTCAAGAATAAAGTAGCTCATTGGCAAAAGATAGCTATGTCTTCTGCTTCTCAATCTAAAAGAGTTAGATTGATGGAGATAGCAGAACCCATCTGGCTAAAAAAAGATTTTTTAAAAAAAGAAACTTTTGGTAAGGCAGTTGTCTTCTGGGAAGAAGAGCAAAAAAACTTAAGAGAAGAACTACTTTTCTTAAAAGATCCAAAAAGCATATCTTTATTTGTAGGACCAGAAGGGGGTCTCACTAAAGAAGAGATAGATCTTTTAAGATCTCAAGGAGTAGTTTCTGTTTCTTTAGGAAACCAAATATTGCGAAGCGAAACAGCAGCCGTGGTAGTAGTAGCTATCATCTTGTATCAATGGGGAATAATATAAAAGACTAACTATAGTAGTTACTAACGAAAACTAGACATAGGAAATAATACCGAGTAATAAAAGATAAACTTGTTTGCCCTCAATTAATTTGCTCTATGTCAAATTTTCATTATAATTTTCATTAATAAGTGCTAATTAATAAGTGCTATAAGAGGTGATCATGGTAGACATTTCTGAGGATCAATCTAAAAAGAAGAAATACCGCTTAGGTGAAATGTTAGTAAGCGCTGGAATAATTACTCACGAGCAATTAGAAGTAGCCTTAAAAGAACAAAATAAGACCAGGGATCAGTTAGGAAGGTTACTGGTAAAGTTAAACTTTGCAACAGAAGAAGTAATTGCTTCTTTTATAGCTTCTCAGCTCGGAATCTCCTTTGTAAGTTTAGCTGAAATTGGTTTTTCTGAAATTGATCCTAAGGTAGCTAAGTCTATTCCTGACAATATTATCCAGAGACAAAAATTAATTCCTATTGCTCGAGAAGGAAATATTTTAACAGTAGCTATGGCTAATCCTTTAAATATTATCGCCATAGATGACATTGGTATAATTACCGGTTATGAAGTAAAACCAGTTATTGCTACGGAAAGTGAAATTAATGCGGCTATAGAAAAGTATTACGGCACAGATTTAATGAGGAATGTAGTCAAGGATACTGAAGCCCGAAAAGTAGAGATAGTAGAAGTAGAAGATATAGGTAAAGCTATAATGGAGGGAGGCGGAGCTCCGGTAGTAACCTTAGTTAATCATATCTTAATAGAAGCTATAAAAAATAATGCCAGTGATATTCATATAGAACCTTTTGAAAAAACATTAAGGGTTCGTTATCGGATTGATGGTTTATTACATGAAGCTATTACCCCTCCTAAGCAATTACAAAATGCTCTTATTTCCCGAATAAAAATTATGTCTCATTTAGATATTGCTGAGCGGCGATTGCCTCAGGATGGACGAACAAAAGTAAGACTACACGACCGGGACATAGATTTAAGAATTTCTATTTTACCTACTACCTTTGGAGAAAAAGCAGTCATGAGAATTTTAGACTCTTCAGCTTTAGCGATGGATATTACTAGTTTAGGATTAGAGCCAGATGCTTTTCCTGTTTATAGAAAGAATGTGCAAGTTCCTTATGGATTTATTTTAGTCACTGGCCCTACTGGTAGTGGAAAAACAACTACTCTTTATTCAACTTTAAAACTAATAAACACTATTGGTAAAAATGTGATAACGATTGAGGACCCGGTTGAGTATGTCTTGCCTGGAATTAACCAAGTTCAAGTGCGACCAGATATTGGTTTAAATTTTGCTAATGGATTAAGATCTTTCTTAAGACAAGATCCAGATATTATCATGGTAGGAGAAATAAGGGATAAAGAGACAGCCGAAGTAGCTATTAATGCTGCCTTAACTGGACACTTAGTCTTTAGCACCCTCCATACTAATGATGCCTCAGGAGCTGTTACTAGATTATTAAATATGGGGGTAGAACCATTTTTAATCTCTTCTACTGTGGTGATGTGTGTAGCTCAAAGACTTATTAGAGTAATCTGTCCAAATTGTAAAGAACCTTATCCTCCCGATGAAGGAACACTCGCGGAATTAGGAAAAAAATGGAAGGATCTAGAAACTTTATATCGAGGAAAAGGATGTAAAAACTGTGCTAAGATAGGATACAAAGGGAGAGTAGCTATTTTTGAGGTCTTAGAAATAGATGAAGCAATTAAGGAAATGATTGCTCGTCGAGCTACTGCTTCAGAGGTAAAAAATTGTGCTCGCCAAAAAGGAATGATCACTTTACGAGAAGCAGCGATTAGGAAAGTAGCCACTGGTCTCACTACTATAGAAGAGCTTAGAAGAATTACGGCTGAAGAAGCTATTTTATAAAATTTTGGATTATTTTTGTCTAAAAACTTATCTTACCAAGAGAGAGTGAAAGAAAAAGTGTATAAGTTAAACGAGTTAGTCTATCTGATGTCTGAAAAAAATGCTTCTGACCTCCACTTAATAGTAGGAACTTCTCCTCAATTTCGAATCGATGGTGTTTTAACTTCTTTAAGTTATGAAGAAAAATTACTACCTGATACTTGTAAGGATTTAGTTTATAGCGTCTTAACAGAAGATCAAAAGCAAATTTTTGAAAAAAATGGAGAGTTAGATCTTTCTTTTGGGGTAAAAGGTGTGGGTAGAATAAGAATGAATGTCTTTAGACAAAGAGGTTCTGTGGGAGCGGCTTTAAGAAATATTCCCAGTCAAACTAAAACCTTTGAGGAGTTAAGTTTACCTGAAGTAGTAAATAAGATTGTCCAGTATCCCAGTGGTTTAGTCTTAGTCACCGGTTCTACCGGTAGTGGGAAATCTACTACCTTAGCTTCCATGATAGATTATATTAATGAAAGAAAACAATGTAATATTATCACCATAGAAGATCCTATTGAATTTCTTCATCGTCATAAGTCTTCCATTGTCTCTCAAAGAGAAGTCCGATTTGATACTAAATCTTATGCGACTGCCTTAAAATACATTCTTCGTCAAGATCCAGATGTAATCTTAATTGGAGAAATGAGAGACTTAGAGACTATCTCGGCTGCTTTAATTGTAGCTGAAACTGGTCATTTGGTCTTTGCTACCTTACATACTTCTGATGCTATTCAATCAATAAATCGGATTATTGATGTCTTTCCTTCTCATCAACAACAACAAATAAGGACCCAACTCTCCTTTGTCTTAAAAGCTGTAATTTGTCAACAACTATTATTGGGAGCTAATGGAAGAGGAAGAATATTAGCTTGTGAAGTTCTAATTGCCACTCCGGCGATAAGAAATATTATTCGAGATAATAAGATTCAACAAGCTTACACTACTATGCAAGGGGGAAGATCTTTAGGTATGCAAACTATGAATATGTCTTTATATGAGTTAGCGATTAGTCGAAAAATCACTGAAGAAGAAGCTTTAAACCACACTACCGAACCTGGTGACTTAAGAAAGATGCTTAAATTAGATTAAAAGTTAACAGTTTACCGGGGTCAGGGGTCAGCTCTTAGGATTTAAGGTTAAATCTCAATCTCTAAATTTGAAACACAATTATAAGGATAAAAATGGTTTCTTTTGAATATAAAGTAAGAACCGTAGATAAAAATATAATCGTAGGAACGATAGAAGCATCAAACCAAAAAGCAGCAATAACTGATTTACACCAAAAAAAATATATGATCCTTTCCATTAAAGAAAAAGGATCTACTTTACCTTTTAAATTAACTGGATTCTCTATCAAACCAGGAGCTAAAATCAACCAAAAAACTTTGGTTATTTTTAGTAGGCAATTAGCTACCTTGATAAATGCCGGCATTCCTATTATCCAAAGCTTAAATATCTTGATTGAAGAAGAAAGAAATAAAAGATTTAAACCAACCATTATTGAAATTTGTTCTGATATTGAAAAAGGATCAACTATTTCAGAGGCTTTAGGTAAGCATCCTAAAGTATTTTCTCAGTTATATGTAAGTATGGTTAGATCTGGGGAATTAGGGGGAATTTTAGATGTTCTCTTATTAAGGTTAGCTACTTATTTAGAATTTTTAGACGATTTAAGAAAAAAAGTTCGAAGTGCGATGGTTTATCCTTCGACTGTCTTTGCTATTGCTGCCATTATCATAAGTTTTTTATTAGCGGTAGTGGTGCCTAAATTTAAAGAAACTTTTTCTAGTTTTGGGGCTTCCTTGCCTATGCCCACCCAAATAGTAATAGCAGCAGGAGATTTTGTTGGGAATTATATTATCTATATGATAATATGCTTAATAGCCTTTATTTATGGAATTATTTTCGTAAGAAAGACAACCAAAGGAGGATTTTTTTTAGATAAACTACTCTTGAAGATCCCTGTCCTGGGAGAAGTAATTCGTAAGGTGGCTATCACTAAATTTTCTCGCACTTTAGGTAGTTTAATTAAAGGCGGGGTTTCCATCTTGGAATCTTTAGAAGTAGTAGCTTTAACTGCTAATAATAGAGTAATTGAAAAAGCTATTATGGATTCTCGAGTTTCAATCAGAGAAGGTGAACGGATTGCTGATCCTTTAAGGCAAAGTGGAGTATTTCCTCCTATGGTAGTTCAGATGATCGCTATTGGAGAAGAGACTGGCTCTTTAGATGAAATGCTATCTAAAATAAGTGAGTTTTATGACCGAGAAGTTAGTACGGCTATATCTACGATGACTTCTCTGATTGAACCTATTTTAATCTTATTTTTAGGTGTAGTGGTAGGGGGAATTCTCATCTCTATGTTTTTACCTATCTTTTCCTTAAGCGGAGTTATAAAATATTAAGACCCTGATGTTTGCCGTCTTCTTTAAAAGTAGAGTTATAAAATACTAAGAAAGTAATGTTTGCCGTCTTCTTTAAAAGTAGAGTTATAAAATACTAAGAAAGTAATGTTTGCCGTCTTCTTTAAAAGTAGAGTTATAAAATACTAAGAAAGTAATGTTTGCCGTCTTCTTTAAAAGTAGAGTTATAAAGTATTAAGACCCTGATGTTTGCCGTCTTCTTTAAAAGTAGAGTTATAAAGAATACTAAAGAAGTAAAGATAACCATGCCAGAAAAATTACTTTTTACTATTAGCGAAGTATCTCGTTTAGTTAAAATAAAGCCTCATGTTTTAAGATACTGGGAAAGTGAATTTAGTAATCTAAGACCAGAAAAGAGTGAATCTGGCCAAAGGAAGTATCGACAAAAAGACTTAGATTTAATCCTAAAGATTAAAGAATTATTATATAATAAAAAATACACCATTTTAGGAGCCAAAGAAGTCTTAAAAAAAGAACCAATAGAGTTAGAAGTAAAAAGTAGTTATCTTGATCTAAGTTGGATCAGAAAAGAACTAAATGACCTCCTTCAGATATTAGAACAGTAGTTTCACCTTTTTTGTTCCTCTCTTTGGAAAAGAGGGGTTAGGGGAGATTTTATAGTCCGGAATACTCCTTTAAAATTTTATCATATTGAAGTATGTCTTTTTAAAATCCCCCTTACCCTCTTTAGAAAAAGGGGGATGGAAAAAATTTGAAAGGGAGGTATCCACACAATTCTCGGAAGAACCTTAATAATTAACCATTCGGGGCGTAGCGCAGCTTGGTTAGCGCACCAGCATGGGGGGCTGGGGGTCGGCCGTTCAAATCGGCTCGCCCCGACCAAAGATAAAAGACAGAGCACAGATAACAAATTTATCCTTTGTCTTCTCTGTTCTGATTTATGCGCCCGTAGCTCAGTAGGATAGAGCAGCGGTTTCCTAAACCGTTGGCCGGAGGTTCGAATCCTCTCGGGCGCACCAGTATCAAACTTTCAGAAATTTTGCCGATTGATTCAGCCGCGTGAAGAGCGTCAGTTTCGCTCAAAAAAGGTTCGGATTTCGTCAAACAATCGCACCAAAATAATATCAACTAAAACCATCATGAAAGCATATGCTCCAGCCAAAGTAAACTTATATTTAAGAGTATTAGCCAAGCGAAAAGATGGTTACCATAATATTGAAACAATAATGCAGACTATATCTCTGTACGACACTCTTATTTTTTCAAAAAGAGACGATGCTAAGATTATTCTTTCTGGTGATAATTCTTTAATTCCCAACAATAGTGATAATTTAGTTTTTAAAGCTGCTAAAATTTTAAAGAAGTATACTAATTATAAAAAGGGAGTAAATATCTTTCTCAAGAAAAGAATCCCCATAGCCGCAGGATTAGGAGGAGGAAGTAGTGATGCGGCTTCAACTTTAATGGCTTTAAATAAATTTTGGGAAATAAATTTAAGTCAAGATAAGCTGATAGCTTTAAGCCAAAAATTAGGAGCGGATGTGCCATTTTTTTTAGTCAGAGGAACTGTCCTGGCTACCGGAACTGGAACTACCCTTACTCCCCTGAAACCAATTCCTAAAACTTGGTTAGTCCTTATTTATCCTAAGATTAAAATTTCGACTAAGTGGGTCTATAATAAAGTAAAAATTAAGTTGACAAAAAATAATCTAGACATTAGAATAAGGCAATTAAATTATGAGTATAAATTTATCCCATTATTGTTTAATTCTTTAGAAGAGGTAGTGCTAAAATATTATCCTTTGGTAGGAGAAATAAAAAAGGAACTTAAAGAAAAAGGATCTTTGGGAGTTTTGATGTCTGGAAGCGGCTCTAGCGTTTTTGGAATTACTGCTACCAAGGAAGAAGCTAAATTAATTTATAGATACTTTAAATCTATTAATTACCCAGTCTGGATAGCTTATTTTATTTAAGCTAAATTAATGCTTGGGGTGTCGCCAAGCGGTAAGGCACGGGACTTTGGATCCTGTATTCGGGGGTTCAAATCCTCCCACCCCAGCCATAAATTATAGGTAACTGTTCAGGTATCAGCTTTCAGCTATCAGTTTTATTAAGAATAAGTCCATATTAAGGCAAGAGAGAGAAGGATTTCGTCAAACACGCTCCTCTCTGATTTTGTTAGCTTTAACTGACGCTGATTGCTGATGACTGAATGGTTATAATTATAGTTAGCCAGAGGAGCTAATTAATCTTAATAAAGTAAGAAATAATCGGTAAAGAAAGGAGGTAAGTTATGACTTATATGATCACTGATGAATGCGTAGCCTGTGGCGTTTGTCAATCTGAATGCCCTTCTGAAGCTATTATAGAAGGTGAAGATAAATACTCCATAGATATTGATAAGTGTACAGAGTGTGGTTCTTGCGCAGAAGTTTGCCCTTCCGAAGCTTGTGTTATAGCAAAGGATTAATCATAAATAATGTAGGAGAAAGTCGTTCCACCATAAGTTTCACCAGCTTCCGAAGATTGTGTTATAGTAAGGGATTAATCATAGAGCAATTATAAAGGAGAATGTTAAGATCTTCTTAACAATTCTTAATAAAAAGAGATTATTTGAATTTGCCAAGTAATCTCTTTTTTGCTTTAATTTATAGTCTATGAATTTAAAAATGAAATGAAGGCACTTATCAATGAGGGTAGAGAGATTACAAAAAGTCCTTTCTAAAGCCGGTATTACCTCTAGAAGAAAAGCAGAAAAGTTAATTTTAGAAGGAAAAATTAAGGTAAACCATCAAGTAGTTAGTAAGTTAGGGATCAAAGTCGATCCTGAAAAAGATGAAATCTTAGTTGACCATAAAAAATTAAGTCTCGAAAAGAAGGTTTACTTGTTACTTTATAAGCCAAAAAACTATATAACCACCTTATCTGATAATTTCAAAAGACCGACGGTAATGGACTTAATAAAAGATATTAAAGAACGGGTATATCCAATAGGAAGATTAGATTATGATACGGCAGGAATCTTATTATTAACCAATAATGGAGATTTTTCTTACCAACTTACTCATCCTAAATTTAAAGTTGAAAAAACTTACTTAGTGAAATTTAAGAATTTTGTTTTAGATGAAAAGATAAAAAGCTTAAGAAGGGGGGTTAACTTAAGCGATGGTCTTACTTTGCCAACTAAAGTAAAAGTTTTACAGAAAAAAGAAACTCATACTTGGATCTCTATAACTTTAACTGAAGGAAGAAATAGACAAATTAAGCGAATGGGAGAGGCTATTGGCCACAAGGTAACCTCTTTAAAAAGAATAGCTTATGGATGCCTAAGATTAGGTAATTTAAAAGAAGGCCAATATAGAGAACTTACCTCAACTGAAATAAGTAAACTATTAAAAGAGACAAAATGATTAATTTACATACGCATTCATTATTTAGTGATGGAATCTTACTTCCTTCTGAATTAGTTAGTCAAGCTAAGGAAAAAGGTTATCAGATCATAGCTATCACTGACCATGCTGATTCTTCTAATTTAGATTTTATTATCCCCAGAATAGCAAAAGTAAGTCAAGAATTAAGCTTATATTTTGAGGTTGAGGTAATACCAGGAATTGAAATTACCCATGCTCCTCCTTTGCTTATTCCTAATTTAGTTAAAGAAAGTAGAAATTTAGGAGCTAAGATTGTTCTTGTTCATGGAGAGACTATTTGTGAACCAGTAACCAAAGGAACTAATTGGGCAGCTTTAAATTGTGATATTGACATCTTAGCTCATCCTGGCTTAATTACTGAAGAAGAAGTTAAATTAGCCCGAAAAAACAAGATTGCTTTAGAAATAACCACTCGATTAAATCACGCCACCTGTAATGGTTATTTAGCTAATTTGGCTAGAAAAATAGGGGCTCGTTTAGTCATAAACTCTGATGCCCATACAGATCAAGACATGTTAGGCTATACGAGAACATGTCAGATAGCTAAAGGAGCAGGTTTAAGCGAAGAAGAGATAAAAGAAGCTTTCAATAATGGCCAAGAAATAGCTAAAAAGATTAGAGAGAAAGAGAGAAGGTAAATGACCAAGAAGATTAATAAGAAGACTCTAAAGAGAGATAAATTCTTAAATTTTATGATCACTAAGTTAGACTCTTTTAAAAAAGATAAAGCTTCAATTAAGAAAAAACTATACCTCGCAGGCATCATTTGTTTAATCATTTTTGTGGGATTTTCTTATCTAAAAGGACAAAAAAGAGAAGCTGAAACATTATATGCCGAAGCTTTGAGAATTTACCATGAAAGCAATAACGAAGAAGGATATAAAAAAGCTAAGGAAATCTTTAAAAAGGCAGTGAAATTTAAGCAGACCAAAGCTGGAAAATTGTCTCTCCTTTATGCAGGAAACTGTTGTTCTAAACTTAAAGAATATCAAGAAGCTTTAAATTATTATAAAATTTTCACCAGTAGTTTTAAGGAATATCCATTAACTGCTCTTGGTCTCATCTCCTTAGCTAATACTGCCGAAGAACTAAATAACTTTAAGGAAGCCATTAATAGCTATAAAAAACTTATTAATCTTTATTCCCAAAGTAATTTTATTCCTTATGCTATGATCAGATTAGCTAAATGTTACCAAGAGATAAAAAATACCAGCCAAGCAGAAAAGACCTTAAAGGAAGTTATAAAAAAATATCCCAAGACTAATTGGGAATTCGATGCTTCTTTTGCCTTAAATACCTTAAAATAAGATAATCTTTAAAGATGCTTAATGAACAAACTATCGCCTTTATTCTTTAATCGAGATACTCTGGTTGTAGCTCAAGATTTATTAGGAAAGTATTTAGTTCGAATTTGCCATCAGACTAAATTAATAGGGAAGATTGTAGAGACAGAAGCATATATAGGCAATAAAGATCCAGCTTGCCACGCTTATAAAAGCAAGACTCTTCGGAATGAAGTAATGTATAGAGAAGCAGGATGTTTCTATGTTTACTTTATTTATGGAATGTATTATTGTTTAAATATCGTGACTGAAGAAGAAGGGAATCCTTGTGCGGTCTTAATTAGGGCTTTAGAGCCGGTGAGCGGCCTCCAACAGATGATGGAGCATAGAAGAGTAAAAAAGATCGAAGAACTTACCAATGGGCCAAGTAAACTTTGTCAAACTTTAAATATTAATAAAGAACACAATGGCTTAAAGGTAAGTAGCCAAGAAATATACTTAGTTGATGGAAAAGAAGAAAAAATTGAGATAGTGAAAACTTCTCGCATTGGAATAAGAGTAGGTACTGAAAACTTATGGCGTTTTTATATCAAGAATAGTCCTTTTGTCTCTAAAAAGTAGTTAATTACTTGCTGCCTCCTTTTTCTCCTTAAGATCTATCTTTTGTTTGGCTCTTTTTAAGGACTCTTTCTTCTGCTTTCTGATTTTATTAATTCTTTGACTTATCTTACTCTCTTTTCCTAAGACCTTCTCTTCGATCTTATCGACTATCAGCCTTAAGGCTAAGAACCGATTTAAAGACTGGGATCTTTCTCTTTGACATTTTACCTCCAGCCCACTGGGAAGATGTTTTAGATAAACACAGCTCGAAGTCTTATCTTTCTTTTGTCCTCCTTTTTTACTGGATCGAATAAAATGTTCTTCTATCTCTTTATCGGCTATCCCTAATCTCTCCATTTTATCAAGAAGAGCTTTTTCTTTCTCTGGAGTAACGCCAAATTTACCCAATTCTTTATGATGCCTTAACCTAGAGCTTACTCTTTTCTTTTATCTCATATAAATTACCAGAAAAATCTCTGATAAAGAGAAGCTCTTTCTCTCCCTTTTTAATTATCTTTGGCTTTAAGCCATGCTTCTTGCTCCTATCGATAAAACTTTCTTTATTTTCTACTTCCAGACAAAGATGAAGATATCCTTTGTCTAATCTTCTATCAGTAATAAAGACTTCAAGCTCTATTCCTTCTCCGGTAAAGACTTCTACTTCTACCTCTTCTTCTAGATTAAAAATATCTTTAGTTAAACTTAGATTTAATAAAAAACTTTTGGTCTTTTTAAGTCCTAATACTTCCAAAAAGAAAGTCATTGCTTTCTCTTTATCTATTACTTCTAATCCCACATGTCTTAACATAAAACCCTTCTTCCTAATTACTCGGTGATTACTTGATGTAAAACCTGGCTTAGTTCTTCAATCTTATATGGTTTGGTAATAAAGTTTTTGAAACCATAATTCTTATGATCATACAAGACTGAGTTTTCAGCATAACCACTGAGGACAATAGCCTTAACTGCAGGATCAATCTTCATCAGTTCCTTGATGGTTTCTTTTCCTCCCATTCCATCAACTATAGTTAAATCTAACAATACTACCTTAAAGGGCTTTTTAGATTCTTTAGCTTTTTTATATGCCTCAATGGCTTCTTGGCCATTTCTGGCTAACTTTACTTGATAGCCAAGATACTTAAGGAGCTCACCCGTAGTCTCCAAGACCTCTTTCTCGTCATCCATCAATAACACCCTTCCTTTTCCCTTAATGATCTTATTTTCTTTCTTTTTAGGAATCTTTTCTTTTTCTTGACTAGCAGGTAAATAAAGATAAAAAACCGTTCCTTTATTCACCTCAGAAGTCGCCTCGATATATCCTCCATGCCTTTTAATAATAAGATAAACAATGGAAAGTCCTAAGCCTCTTCCTTTGTCTTTAGTCGTAAAATAAGGATCAAATATCTTTTGAAGATGCTCAACAGGTATACCGCAGCCTTGATCTTTAATAGAAACTTTTATGTAATCTCCCCTGGATAAGGGAATAGGCTTTTCTTCTTTTTCTATGGTTATATTTTTTGCTTTAATCTCTATTTCTCCGCCATTAGGCATGGCTTCTTTAACATTAAGGATTAAGTTATTAAAAACTTGCATTATTTGTCCAGAATCGCCAATGATAGAGTGAAGATCATCCACTATAGAGATCTTGGCCTGGATCGTAGAATCACTTAAATTAAACTTAACTACTTCTTTTACTAATTCGGAAATAGAAACAAGGCTTTTAACCAGCCCACTATCTTTTGAGAGAGTAAAAAGCTGTGAAGTTAATTCCTTGGCTTTCAAAGATATATCTTCTATCTCAGAGAGCTTTTTAAAGATTCTATCCTCTGGCGCTAAATTTATTTTAGCTAAAGTAACATTACTTAGGATAGCCATTAAAATATTATTAAAATCATGGGCAATGCTTTCTGCAAAAAGGTAAAAGGTTTCAAGTCTTTGAGTCCTTTTTAGTTCTTCCTCTCTTTGCTGTTTTTCAGTAATATCACGAAAGACCAGGACTACGCCTACTACTTCACCTCTCTTATTGTGAATAACTATCCCACTATCATCAAGAAGTCGATGTTTTCCATCTCGACTAATAAGCATAGTATTATTTCCTAATCTAACAATTTCACCAGTCTGAAGTATTTTTTTTACCGGATCGGGATAACTTTCTTGAGTGTAAGCATCAACAATATTAAAAACCTGACATAGGTGTTGACCTAAAGCTTCTTTTTGAGTCACTCCACATAGCTTTAAAGCCATTCCATTGATTAAAACTATTTTGCCTTTGATATCAGTAACAATAACGCCATCGTCAATTGAACCTAAGGTAATAGCTAAGAGTTCTTTTTCAGAAGTTAAAGCTTCTTCTATTTGCTTATGTTTAGTCATATCAGTAAGAACACAAGCAAAACCTCCTATATGGCCTAACTTATCTTTTAAGATAGAAGTAGCAAAAACTACCGGAATATTTTTATTAAGCTTTGATTTAAGGGTTACTTCATAATTCTCAAGGATTCCTCCACTATTGAGCTTATTTAACTTATTTAATAAGATATCTTTTAAATTTTCTGGAAAAATTACCTCTATCTTTTTTCCTTCTAATTCATCTTTATTATATTCTAATAAATTCAAAGCAGCCTGGTTTATAGTAACTATATTTCTCTTTTGATCTAATAAGATTAAGCCGTCACTCATCGTTGAAATAATATTATCTGCTGCCATTGCCGGAGTAATAACTAAAATTTTATACTTAACGATAACATAAGTTATTCCTAAAACCCAGATAAGGGCAAAAATATTCTCTATCTCAGGAACCCCAAGATTTAGCCTTGGTAAAATAAGATTAGTTAAAGAACCAATAAAGAGAGAGATAATGATTACGGTAACCATAACCAAGGCTTGTTTTTTTTCAATTATATTTGTTGTTCTTCTCTCAAAAATAAGAAGCAAGTAAAGACCTAGACCCATTAATAAAAAATGGTATCCATAAAAAAGATAAGGCCAGATGGAGGTTGACCACATTAATCTATATCCATAAGGTCCTTGGCTATAATCAACGATCATAAAATTAGTAAGTTGTTTATAGATAAAGAATAAAGGCAGGGTAAAGATAATAAAGTAAAATATCTTGGTCTTTAATACCCGCTCATTTTTAGTAAAAATCAAAACAAACCATAAAAAGAAGCTACCATAACTAATTGCTCCTAAAAAAATTATTTGACCAAATAATTTAGCCATTCCCTTTGAGGTATGAGGATGAGAAAGAAAAATTTGACCAAGACTCCATAGCGCCAAGCAGATAGTTAAGCTTAAAAATACTCTCTTAAGGGAAGATTTTGGACTTTTTACTAAAATAAAAGCAGCTAAATATAAATAAATTAAAAAAGCAAAAAAATGTAGATATGATAAAAAAAACTTCATAAATTACCTTCCCGTCTAATAAAAAAGCACATTTAGGCTCATTTACATGCAATCCATTAATTAAGTTGACATACCTCGTAGGGAAAATCCACCCCCTAACCCCCGCCAGCGGGGGACAGCCTCGTGGATGTCCCCCGCTGGCGGGGGTTAGGGGGTGGAAATACAACTATTATGTCAAGTTATTTATCAGATTGCATTTATATATAAAGACTATAATAATTGGTAACTCTTCTTAAGATGTTGATAAGCTAAAGGGGTAGCCACCCTACCTCTATTGGTGCGATCGATAAATCCAATCTTAATTAAGTAAGGCTCATAGATATCTTCTATGGTTTCTGCTTCTTCATATAAAGAGGTAGTTAAAGTATTAATCCCTACTGGTCCTCCTTTAAATTTTTCAATAATCACCTCTAAGATCTTTCTATCCATATTATTTAAGCCCATTTCATCTATCTCTAAACTACTTAAGCTATTAAAGGATACTTCTCCATTAATTACCCCATCTCCTTTTACTTGAGCAAAATCTCTAATTCTTTTTAAAAGCCTATTGGCCACTCGAGGTGTTCCTCGAGAACATTTAGCAATGTTGGCTATGCCTTCTTGAGTTATTTCAATATTTAAGATCCGAGAAGACCTCTTGATAATCTCAGCTATCTCTTCTTGATGGTAAAAATCTAAACGATCAACAATGCCAAATCGATCCCTTAAAGGAGAGCTTAGCATACCCGGTCTGGTAGTAGCTCCAATTAAGGTAAATTTAGGAAGATCAAGTTTTATGGTTCGCGCTGAAGGCCCTTTGCCAATCATAATATCAATCTTAAAATCTTCCATCGCTTGATAAAGAACTTCTTCTATATTTCGATTAAGTCGGTGAATTTCATCAATAAATAAGACATCATCGGGATTTAAATTAGTTAATAAAGCAGCTAAATCACCCGACTTTTCTATGACTGGAGCAGAAACACTCTTTATGCCTACCCCTAACTCAGAAGCAATAATACAAGCTAATGTTGTCTTTCCTAAGCCTGGAGGGCCATAAAACAAGGCATGATCTAAAGGTTCCTGTCGTTTTTTAGTAGCTTGAAGGTAAATTAAGAGATTTTCCTTAATCTTTTCTTGACCAATAAACTCCTTAAGCTGAAGAGGTCGTAGTCCTTTTTCAAACTCTTTATCTTTGCCTAATAAGAATGAACTTAAACCTTCTTCTTTTATCGCGTGATTAAGCATAAAAGACTCGATCTTTTCCATTTTTTTTAGCTTTATACATCGCTTTATCTGCTAAGCCAATCAGATCCTTTATATTTTCAGCATCATCAGGATAATTTGATACTCCTAAACTTATGGTCACCTTTAGCTGTATTTGATGATAATCAAATTTAAAATTTCTAATTAAAGAACAAATCCTCTCGGCGACTAATATTCCCTGGTCTTTGGGTGTTTCTGGTAAAACAATTACTATCTCTTCTCCACCATAACGAGCTACCACATCAGCTCCGGAGTGAACATTGCTCCTGATTAAATTAGAGAGAATCTTTAAAACATAATCTCCGGTCAAGTGCCCGTGTTGATCATTAATTCTCTTGAAATTATCAATATCGATCATAATTAAAGAAAAAGTCTCTCCATGTTCATAAGAACGAGCAGTCTCTTTTTCTAAATAACTCTTAAGATATTTATGGGTAAATAAATTAGTCAGTCCATCAATAATAGAGTCTTCTTCTGCAAAAACAGTCCGTTTATCCATTTCTCTAAGTCTACTTCCCAAAGTCTTTATTACCGTAAAAGCAATAGAGTCATCTAATTTGATTAAAGCTTGAAATTCATTCCTCCTAATCATAATTAACTGACAATCTTCCACAGCTTCTACCGTAGCGTTCCTATTATCTCCTTCTATTAAAGCCATCTCTCCAAAAAAATCTCCTCTTTCTAAGGTAGCTATTATAGAATCTATCCCCTCTTTAACTTGCTTCAAGACACAAACCTTACCTTCCTTAATCACATAAAAAGCATCCCCGGGGTCATTTTCTTTAAAGATAATACTTCCTTTAGGATAAAGCTTTTCTTGGGCGATCTTAGTAATTTTTCTTAGCTTATCCTCACTTAAATTAGTAAAAAAAGGAACTTGTTTTAAATACTCCATCTTAAATACTCCATCTTAAAATCTTCATATTAAAATCTTATCAATAAACCATTAGCTATCAGCTATCAGCTATCAGCATTCAGCTATCAGCCTAATAATTGATAGCTGAATGTTTATAAATAACTTAGGGACTTTCTAATTATTTCTTCAACATTCTTAATTTGAGGTAAATTTTCTTTAACTTTCGAAAGAGCTATTAAGGCTTGATTCTTTTTAAATCCTAAAGAAACTAAAGCCATAAGTGCTTCTTCAAAAAAAATCTGGTCTTTCTCTTGAAAAAAAACTTGATCTTCTTCTAAAACTTTATATCTTTCTTTTAACTCTAGAATTATCCTCTCGGCAGTCTTTTTGCCAATACCACTAAATTTAGTTAAAAAATTAACTTCTCCTCTCCCGATAGCCAGCTTAAAATCTCTTAAAGAAGTTATTTGGGATAAGATGGAAAGAGCACCCTTAGGTCCTATTCCAGCAATAGATGTCAACGACCAAAAGATCTCCCTCTCTTCAAGAGTAAAAAATCCATATAAAGCTACAGACTCTTCTTTAACTACTAAATGAGTAAATAAAGTAACTTCTTTGGGTTTTTCAGGAAGCTTATGGTAAGTAGATAAGGGTACATGTGCCTTATACCCAATACCGCTATTGTCTATAACCACAGAGGTTGGTAATTTTTCTACTAATCTGCCGGTAATTGACTCAATCAAGCATTTGCCTCTTTTAAGATTTCCATCTTAAAACAATGAGCATGGCAAATAGCCACCGCTAAAGCATCAGCCGCATCGTCAGAATAAGGTTTGTCTTTTAAATGGAGTAATAATTTGACCATTTCTTGAACTTGATCCTTCTTGGCATGTCCAAAACCTACGATGGCTTGTTTTATTTGCAAAGGCGTATATTCTTTAATCTTAATATTTCCTTGGCTTCCTGCTAAAATGATTACTCCTCTGGCTTGACCTACATTCAAAGCGGTTTTTATGTTCTTACAAAAAAATAATTCTTCTATCGCCATTACGGCAGGCTGATAATCTTTGATTAATCTATAAACTTCATCGTAAATCTTTTCCAATCTCTTCATATATTCCTGATTACTTTTAGTGATAATGCAGCCATAATCTACCACCTTTAAACTATCCCCATCTTTATCTATGACTCCATACCCAATGTTAGCTAAGCCAGGATCTATGCCTAAAATTATCAAAAGCTAAATTTCCTCAATCTCTCTTAAAATTTCATCAGGAATGTTAAAGTTAGAAAATACTTGTTGCACATCATCATCTTCGTCTAAGCTTTCAATTAACTTTAAAAGTTGCAAAGCAGTGCTTTTATCCACCTCGAGATAATTTCGAGGAATCATCGATAAAGTAGTCAACTCAATCTTAATCTTATTTTCTTCTAAAATCTTTCTCATTATTTCTAATCTTGAAGGATCGGTATAGACTTCATAAGCATCTTTCTCTACCTTGTAGTCCTCTGCTCCTGCTTCAGTAATAATATCAAGCAACTTTTCTTCGGAAACTTCATCCTTGTTAACGGCTAAGTATCCTTTTTTATTAAACATCCAAGAAACACATCCAGATTCACCTAAACTACCACCTCTTTTAGAAAAAATATTTCTTATATTTGAAGTAGTTCTATTTTTATTATCAGTCATCGCTTCAACTAAAATCGCCACTCCTCCTGCGCCATAACCTTCATATATTACCTCTTCGGGCATGGTCTCTCCTGAAGACTCCCCTGTTGCTTTTTGAATAGCTCGTTTAATATTATCTATAGGCATATTATAATCCTTAGCTTTTAAAATAGCTAAACGTAACCTAGAATTTCCTTCTAAATCAGAACCCCCCAATTTCACCGCTACCACAATCTCTTTAATTAACTTAGAAAATAATTTACCTCTTTTAGCATCTACCACTGCCTTCTTTCGCTTAATACCAGCCCACTTAGAGTGCCCTGACAACTTAATTTACCTCCTTTATTCTTCCTCTTTTTCTTTTTTAGATTCACTAATAATTTGTTCGGTAAGATGAGGCGGCACTACTTCATATTGGGCAAACTTCATGGTATGCCTTCCTCTTCCTTGGGTAACCGAACGTAAAGTAGTGGAATATTTATACATCTCGGCTTCTGAAACTAAAGCAGTGACTACTTGAAGCCTATCTTCTGAACTCATTCCTAATATTTTTCCTCTTTTGCTGTTTAGATCGCTGATAATATCACCCATGTATTCTTCAGGAACATAAACTTTTACTTCCATAATAGGTTCTAACAAGACTGGATTGGCTTGTTCAAAAGCTTTCTTAAAAGCAAAGGAAGCAGCAATTTGAAAAGCAATATCAGAAGAATCCACGCTATGATAAGAGCCATCATATAAAGTAACCTTAACATTGATAATAGGATAGTTGGCTAATATTCC
Organism: bacterium; assembly: GCA_018830565.1. Classification (NCBI taxonomy): domain Bacteria; species bacterium. Next base: position 37,446 of record JAHJRX010000020.1, read on the forward strand.
TTTAGATAAAGTATCTTTAACTCCTTTCTCGATAGCTGGAATATATTTAGACGGAATAGCTCCCCCAAAAATCTTATCAACAAATTCATAAGTTTGTTCTCCATATAAGGGTTCTAATTCTAAAAAAGCATGTCCATATTGGCCTTTTCCTCCAGATTGCTTCTTATACTTGCCTTCTCCTTTAGCGGTAATTTGAATAGTTTCTCGATAAGCGATTCTTGGTTTACTTAATTTTACTTCTACTCCAAACTTTTCTTTTAACTTGTGGATCATTACTTCTAAATGGACTTCTCCCATCCCATAAATTAAGGTCTGTTTTAGCTCGTGATCATGCTTTATTACAAAAGTAGGATCTTCTTCTGTGAGCCTACTTAGCCCTAAGCTCATTTTCTCCTGATCAGCTTTGGTCTTGGGTTCAAGAGCCATAGAGATTACCGGTTCTGGAAAATTAATTTTATCAAAAACTATAGGTTTACTATGATCACACAAGACATCAAAGATAGAAGCATTCTTTAGTTTAACAAAGGCAGCAATATCGCCGGCTTCTACTTTTGGGGTATCTTCCCGCTTTTTACCATTAACCCAACAAATTTTTCCTACTCTCTCTTTTATTCTTTTAGTGGCATTATAAACTTCGCTATTGGCATTTAAAACCCCAGAAAGTACTTTAAAATAAGTAAGTTCTCCGATATGAGGATCGGTTTCTACCTTAAAGATAAGAGCTGAAAAAGAATCATCAGGAGTCGCTTTTCTTTCTTCCTCTTGATTGGTAAGGGGGTTAATCCCTTTGCTATTCTTTCTCTCGATAGCCAAAGGCATAAAATCTGAAATAAGATCAAGTAATTTATTTATGGCTATATTATTAAGAGCACTTCCACATAATAAGGGAGTAATGCTTCCTTGTTTGATGCCTAATTTTAACCCTTTAAAAATTTCTTCCTTGGTCAGTCCTTCTCCTTCTAAGTATTTTTCTGTTAATTCATCATTGCTTTCGGCAATCTTTTCTATTAATTTATCCCGGTAGGCTAAGGCTTTGCCTTTTAATTCGTCTTTTATTTCCTCTTCTGTTACTTTACCATTTTGATAGATCAGGGCTTTTAAGTCTATTAAATCTATAATTCCTTTAAAATCACTGCCTTCGCCAATAGGTAGTTGCAACAAGACTACTTGGGGTCCAAAAGAATCTTGGATATTTTTTATTTTTTCATAAAAGTTAATATTCTCTTTGTTTAATTTATTTATAAATATAACTTTGGGAATTCCTTCTTCATCGGCATACTTCCAAACTAATTCTGTACCAACTGTTACTCCTGAAGTAACATCAATCACGATAATAACTGATTCTACTACGTTAAATGGTCTTCTAATTTCCCCAATAAAGTCTGTATATCCTGGAGTGTCGATAATATTTATCTTGCTATTATTCCAGTTCATCATAGCCAAAGTTGACTTTATGCTGATCTTTCTCTTGATCTCTTCAGGATCAAAATCAGTAAAACTACTACCATGATCAACTCTTCCCAATCGATCTATAACTTTACCATTATAAAGCATGGCCTCTACTAAAGATGTCTTTCCTGTCCCTCCATGGCCACCAATCATTATATTCTTTACTAAATTAGCCATATCTCTCCTCCCCATCTAAAATAGTAAGTGTTTAGTAAGTGTTTATAGTAGTTATTAACGAAAACCGGACATAGGAAATAATACCGAGCAATAAAAGATAAACTTGTTTGCCCTCAAATTAATTTGCTCTATGTCAAATTTTCATTAATAAGTGTTATATATGCAATCTGATAAATAACTTGACATAATAGTTGTATTTCCACCCCCTAACCCCCGCCAGCGGGGGACAGCCTCGTGGATGTCCGTTGTTTCGTTGCCTTTTTCGGACAGGGACAAGCTTATCCCCCGCTGGCGGGGGTTAGGGGGTGGATTTTCCCTACGAGGTATGTCAACTTAATTAATGGATTGCATATAATATAAATAGTATCTAAACACTTACTAAAATATAATAACCTTATCTCTTTGTCAAGGTAGAATTCAGCAATTTGATAAGGCCTTGATTATAAAATTTCCCCTTAGCTAAAGTTACTGATTATTAATACATAGAAGAGATTTTAAATTTAACTATCTTACTTTCTCCATATGACTTACCTACTGTAACTTTTAAGACGGCCACATGAGAACCTACTCCAATGGCACCAACACTAAGATTACCGGTGATACCAGTAAGTAAATTCTTTCCATCTATCTCCCACTTATAAGCATTCCATTCGGTAACATCTCTTCCATCTTTATATTGTGCTCTTCCTGAAAAAGGAATTTGGAAAACAAATTCTATGATAAAATTTTGTTCTTGATTAGGATCTGGTTTATCAATATAAACATTAAGATCTTGTTCTTGGGTCGTTTTATAACTTGGATCATAAGGATTAGAACGTTTTAAGTTACCACAGTTATTTAATAAAATAACAAAAGCTACTAAAAAAGTTAGTAAAATTAGATAATATCTTTTAAGTTTAATAATTTTTAATGGTAACATTGATAGAATTTCTTCCCACATTCCCGTCATCATCAGAAACTTCTAAAGTTATAACATGCTTTCCGTAACTCTTAAGAAGAATTCCCCGTAATTGAATATTGTTACCCTTGCAACTTCCAGCGTCTATATTTGATTTCCAAGTATATCTACTACTATCTGTTATTATTCCTTCTTGTGGATCTTTGGCCGTACCACTATAAAAACCATCAGTATATAGTATTTGATTATCCTTAGGATTAGTAATAGTTACCCTTGGTCCTTCAAAGTTATTGGTGCTTGGGTCATGAGGATTTTCTCTTTTTATATCTCCACAAGAATAAAGAAAAAAAGTTAGTAAGCAGACTAAAAAAACTTTTCTAGACCTAATCCACCCAAATAACAATCTTAATCTGGTCATAATTTATCCAACCTTAACTATCGGTTACAGAAGGTAATTTGCCTTCTTTAAGGTATCACTTTGAAAATACACTTTTTGTCTAAACACCATAGATAAAAACCATCAAAAACTAATCCACTTCCCAAGGAGGTAGGAGCAGGATAAGACTCTAAAATACTTCCATCTTCAGGATTAATTTTATAAAGAAAATCATTCTTATACTCTAAACACCACAAGCACTCACCATCCCAAGCAATACTATAAGTTTCGCTCTCTGGAGCACGAATTTGATGTAAAATAACTCCATCTTTAGTATCTATACGATAAATGATACCAACTACCTCATCGCAACACCATAATGCTTCTCCATCATGAGCTAAGCCACTAATCCAACGATTAGGAGCAGGAATTTCAGATACGACCATTCCTGTTCTTGGATTAATTTTATAAATTTTACCTTCTTTTTTATCGGAATTCCAAAGATAACCTTCTCCAAAGGAAAGTCCGGCAGAATCCTCTCCTGGGGCAGGAAAAGAATATCTTTGATCCCCAGTTAAAGGGTCTATCTGGTAAATTTTCTTTTCAATAAAATCACTATACCATAAACTATTTCCATCAAAAGCTAATCCCGAAGGAAAGGAAGTAAGAATTTTAAGACTAGAAATAACGGTACCACTTGCGTATTCAAAATGTTCTTTTTGAAAATAAGAAGGATAGCCTTCTTCCTCTGTTGTCTTTTCTTTAGCCGGTATAGGCGGGGCTTCTTTAGCCAACTGATCTAAATCTTTATACGACTGTCTTTTTTCTAAGATAGAATAAATAGACCAAATCTGATGATAAGGATCGGGATAAGGGGAAGGCAAGATATCTTTAGATGGTATTCCTATCTCTTCTTTGGGTTGTTCTTGGTAGTTAGAGACAACCTTTTTTTCCGGCATCATTCTTTCCTTATCTAAGCTCTTTTTTTCCTGATCTTCGTCTTTTCCTAAAGATAACTTACTAATATTTTGAGCATCCAAGAAAGCATCTAAGATGCTCATTCCCATAATACCAAGAGCTACCCAAAAAAGAGAATTCCTAGTCTTATAATTATCGTTAGCTTGATTGAACCATTTATCAAAAGTTTCTGGATCTGTCCCTGGCGGTAAACCTTGATATGTTTTATAAGAATCATCATACTTCAGATGAAAGATAAGGGCCGTCGTTAAAGAAAGAACATAGAGACTTGCCATGACTAATCCTTTGGCTCTTTTTTTATTATAAAACTGTCCCATACCGGGAATTAAAGACATTAATCCTACTTTAAAAGGACTTACTTGTTGGTGGATAACCAGCTCTTTTTTTTCTTTAGAGCTTACTTCTTGGGAAATAAGGCTATTCTTTTTCTTGTTATAATACTTAGCCAGAGACTCCCCCGGAAAAGAAATAAACAATAAAAAGACTAAACAGAGAGAAATTATCTTCTTCATTTATAAACTCTCTTCCACCACCCTTAAATGACTACCGAAATGGTCTCTTTTTAGTAAAAGTTCTTGTTCCAGCTCTTTTTGCTTTTTAACTACTTCTTCCTTAGCCTTACTTAAAAAGTCTTTATTACTTAATTTATCCTTAATCTTAGATAATTCTTTTTCTATGTTTTGGATTTCCTTTTTAAGCCTTTCTTTCTCTTTCTTAAAATCTACAATTCCTTCTAAGGGTAAATATATTTCTAATTCTCCTAAAGCCGTAGAAACTGAAGATTTAGGTTTTTTGATATCTTCTCTTATTTCTAATCTTGAAATAGCAATCAAAGTTTTAAGATAATGGCTATAGTTCTGGAGTAAACTTAATTTTTTTAAATCTTTGGTTTTTAGCACTAGATCGACTGATCTTTTGGGAGATATGCCAACTTCCCAAAGAAGATTCCTAATTAAAGATATGACTTCTTTTAAATAATCCATATCTTGAATTGATTCTTTATCTATTAACCACGAACAAGACTTTGGCCATTGGCTGATCATAATGCTTTTTTCTTCTTTTCTCACGGGAAGACTCTGCCAGATCTCTTCGGTCAGAAAAGGCATAAAAGGATGAAGAAGCTTTAAAGTATCTTCAAAAACCTTTAATAAGACTAACTGGGTTTCTAACTGATGCTCACTCTTTAAATTTATCTTAGCAATTTCTATGTACCAATCACAAAATTCGTGCCATAGAAAATCATAAATAGCTTGAGAAGCTTCATTAAATTGATAGTCATCTAAACTCACCGTTACTTTCTCAATAAGCTGATTAACCTTACTTATTATCCATCTATCGGCTAAAGTTAAATTTGAAGGAAGGTCAAGTTTGATTTCTTTAAAAGAGTTTGTATTAATAAGAATAAATCGAGCCGTATTCCAAACCTTATTACAAAAATGTCGATACCCTTTAATTCTCTCTTCGGAAAGGAGAATATCTCTACCTTGGGCAGTCATAATTGCTAAAGTAAAACGTAAGGCATCAGTCCCAAATTTATCTATTACCTCGATAGGATCAATCACATTACCTGAAGATTTACTCATCTTCTGTCCGTGGGCATCTCTAATTAAAGCATGGAGATATACTTTCTTAAAAGGAACTTTTTTCTGAAATTTCAAGCCCAGCATAATCATCCTGGCTACCCAGAAAAAAATGATATCAAAACCTGTTGACAAGACCGAAGTAGGATAAAAAACCTCTAAATCTTTGGTCTTTTCAGGAAAGCCTAAAGTTGAAAATGGCCAAAGAGCAGAAGAAAACCAGGTATCTAAGACATCTTCTTCTTGTCTTAAGTTTTTACTTTGACAATAAGGACATTCTTTAAGATCAACTCGGGAAGCAATAGTTTCTTGGCAGTTGTTACAATACCAAACAGGAAGACGATGTCCCCACCAAATTTGCCTTGAAATACACCAATCTTTAATATTATCCAGCCATTCAAAATAAGTCTTTTCCCATGACTTAGGAATAAATTCTACCTTATTTTCTTTTACCGCGGTAATAGCTGAAAGAGCTAACTCTTTCATTCTTACAAACCATTGCTTAGAAAGGTATGGCTCTACAATAGTCTGGCAACGATAACAATGTCCGACCGCATGCCGATAGTCCTCTATCTTTTCAATTAAGTTTATCTCCTTTAAATCTTCTATTAATTTAGCTCGAGCTTTAAAACAATCTAAGCCTTGATAAGAACCAGCTTGGTGGTTTAAAGTAGCATCTTTATTTAAGATATTAATTACTTCTAAACGATGCCTCTTTCCTATCGCAAAATCATTAAGATCGTGAGCTGGAGTTACTTTCACCATGCCCGTTCCAAAAGAAGGATCAACAGAGCTATCAGCGATAATAGGAATTTCTCGTTTTAAGATAGGAAGTAAGACATACTGACCTAATAAGCTTGAATATCTTTGATCATTAGGGCTTACGGCTACCGCGGTATCTCCTAACATTGTCTCTGGACGAGTAGTGGCTACGACTATATATTTTTGCCTATCATAGACCAAAGGGTACTTAAGATAATAAAGTTTCCCTGAAGTCTCTTGATGTTCTACTTCGATATCAGATAAAGCGGTATGACAACGAGAACACCAATTAACAATATAGTCACCTTGATAAATAAGACCCTCTTCATACAAAGAAACAAACACTTCCCGAACCGCCATGGAAAGACCTTCATCCATAGTAAATCTAAGGCGGGACCAGTCACAAGAACATCCTAATTTTTTTAATTGGAAGATGATCTGATCTCCATACTTTTCTCGCCATTGCCAAACCTTTTCTATAAATCTTTCCCTGCCTAATTCTTCTCTCTTTATCCGATCTTGCTTTTCTAATTCTTTTTCCACTCTATTTTGAGTAGCAATGCCAGCATGATCTGTTCCAGGAATCCATAAAGCATTATATCCTTGCATCCGTTTAGTTCGGATAATAATATCTTGTAAAGTGTTATTTAAAGCATGACCCATATGAAGAGAACCAGTAATATTTGGTGGAGGAATGACCATCGAAAAAGGAAGTTTTAAAGAAAGATGGTCAGCTTTAAAGAAATCCCCTTCTTCCCAATATTTATACCATTTCTCTTCTACCTCTTTAGGTTCATAAGTCTTAGAAATTTCCATAATCATCCCTGCTCTTTCTTGGAAAGGACATACTCAAGACTATCAGCTAAAGCTTTATAACTAGCTTCGATAATATTCTCAGACACTCCTACTGTTTCCCAGGTATCTTGTAAATTACTAGATTCTATCAAGACTCGAACTTTAGCGGCTGTTCCTTCTTTAGTATCTAAAACCCTTACTTTATAATCAGTTAAGTGAATTCCCTTGACGATAGGATAAAATTCTTCTAAAGCCTTTCTTAAAGCATTATCCAAGGCATTTACTGGCCCATCTCCTTCAGCAACCGTATATTCTTCTTCTCCTTCTACCTCTAATTTTACGGTAGCTTCAGAGACAAGTTTCCCATCCCTTTTTTCAATTATTACTCTAAAGCCTTTTAATTCAAAGAAGTTGCCACAAAGTCCTACTTTCTTTCTCATTAACAACTCAAAAGAAGCATCGGCCCCTTCAAACTGATAACCTTCATCTTCCATCTTTTTTAAAACCTTTAGAATATTAGCTACTTCTGGACCATCTTTATCTAATTTAATATTTAGTTCCAAAGCTTTCTTCAAGACGGTAGATTTTCCAGCTAATTCTGAGATTAATAAACGTCGATGATTTCCTACCACTTCTGGATTAATGTGTTCATAGGTTTCCGTACACTTATTAATCGCATCTACATGGACACCACCTTTATGAGCAAAAGCGCTAATCCCTACATAAGGTTGATGAATAAAAGGGGAAACATTGGCTACTTCAGTCACAAATCTTGACAGCTCAGTTAATTTTTGTAACTGGTCGTCATTGATCCAATCAATTCCTAATTTTAATTTCAAATTAGGAATTACCGAGCACAAATTAGCATTTCCACATCTTTCACCATAACCATTAATCGTTCCTTGAACTTGAATACACCCAGATCTTACGGCTGAAATAGTATTAGCTACCGCCATTTCGCTATCATTATGGCTATGAATCCCTAAAGGCATACTTAATTTACTCCTTACTACTTTAACTATCTCTTCTAATTCAAAGGGCATCGTGCCGCCATTAGTATCACAAAGAACTAAAGTTATACATCCGGCTTCTTTGGCTACTTTTAAAGTTTCCAAAGCATAGTCAGCCTTAGATTTAAAAGCATCAAAAAAATGTTCGGCATCGTAAATAACCTTTCTCTTTTTTGAAACCAAGTAAGAAATAGAATCTCTTATTAATCTTAAATTTTCTTCTAAAGTAATCCTTAAAGTTTTAACTACATGGAAGTCCCAACTCTTTCCAAAGATAGTAAGATACTCACATTCTGTATCAATCAAAGCTTTAACATTAAGATCTTCGTCTACTTTACTCTTAGCGTGTCTGGTGCTTCCAAAAGCTACAAGGTGAGCCTGTTTAAGTCTTAATTTTTTTACTTCCTGGAATAACTTGATATCTTTAGGATTTGAGCCAGGCCAACCAGCTTCAATAAAATTTATGCCAAATTCATCTAACTTCTTAATAATCTTTAACTTGTCTTCCAGAGAGAAAGAGATTCCTTCTGACTGAGCTCCATCTCGAAGAGTAGTATCGTATAATTCTATCTTCATCTTTACATTCCTCATACCAAATTATAATTTAAAAATGGTTCATTCCAGATTATGATGTAGGCAAGTAATCTCTTGAAAGGGTTGCCTCGAAAAGGGTATGATAACTCTCTAAATCTCCATTAAGAAAGGAGGGCGATCCAGATAGAGGCAACAGATAAATTATATTACAAAGCTTTTAAGATTTCAAGGATTTTATGTAAAGAGTATAGAGATAGAAAGGGATAAGGATATAGAGAAAGTTATCTAAAAATTATCTATGAAAAGGGTTAAAAACAAGGATAGGTATAGCTCGAGTAACAATGAGGTCTTAAGTAAGCCTACAGTCTTCTTTAACTACTTTTTTGCAAAAAAATAATTATAAAACTTTTTACTTGCATAATATCTTAAATCTTGCATAATAACTTAATTACTTGCATAATATTTTAAATTTTACTTGCATAATATCTTAAATTATGATAATTACCTTAAAATAAGAAGGGGGAGTTTTGCCTAATCCTTACGAATCTTATCGTCAAACAAGAATTTCCACAGCTAGTCAAGGGCAATTAATCTTAATGCTTTATGACGGAGCCGTTAAATTTTTAAACTTAGCCAATGAAGCTATCCCAAAAAAAGAGTTTATGACGGCTAATACTAATATCATAAAGAGTCAAAATATCATTACTGAGCTTATGGTTTCCTTAAATATGGAAGTAGGAGAGATTGCCAAAAATCTTTATAGTTTATATGATTATATGAATCGTAGATTAATCCAAGCTAATATAAAAAAAGACCCTAAGATAATAAATGAAGTAAAAGGCATGCTCTTGGAACTTCGAGAAGTATGGGATCAAGCTATCAAGAAAACTGGTGGTAAATATTAATTGTTTGGGTCATGTATTTAAGTTATGCTCGGTGATCAAAGTAATTCTGCTTTATATAAATCTCTCTCTTTTGTCATTCAAGAAGAAATAAACAAGTTAAAACAGGTTTTTGAGATAACTTTAAAAATTGAAAAATCACTTCAAGAAAATGAACCTAACTCCTTAGAAGATTTAGTTTATAAAAGGGGAGAATATATCCAATTTTATCTCCAACTAACTAATCAAGAATTAGCTTTAAAAAAACAAAATCAGGAGGTTGAATTAGAAGATTCGAATATTTCTTATTTAAACCAATTAAAAGAAGATTATCTTAGGCAAATTAAAGAAACAGAATTAAAAGCAGAAGTTTTGTTAAAACAACTAATGAAAGAAACTAAAAAAAACTTGACTAATATTTATAAATATAGAGAATTAAGAAAGACATATGTTAAAGAGAGCGGAAAATTTTTTAACGAAGCTTTCTTTATAGATAAGAAAAAGTAAGGGGTGGAGCCATGAATATTGATAAAAGTACTCTCAAAATTAAACAAGAAGATAAGAATGTTACTTCTGAAAAGACTGTAGCTTCAAAACCAAGCTTTAAATTTAAGGAAAAAGTTATCGAAGAAACAGATCTAAAGAAAAGGTCTAACAAAGATAAAATTTTAGATATTGCTGAAGAAAATTTACTAGCTTCTCAATCAAAATTGGCTGATACTGAAAAGGCTAAAGAATTATTAGAAAGTATTCAAGGGCAAATATCAGAAAAATCTAATCTAGTTTTTAATATTCATAGTAACATAAGAGAAAGCGATCTCTCCGATATTCTTAGTAGTTAGCTTAATTTTTTATTTAACTGCCGAGATAGCTCAGTCGGTAGAGCGCAGGACTGAAAATCCTGGCGTCCCCAGTTCGATTCTGGGTCTCGGCACCATTTTTGCATATAAAGGTGGAAGGTGATACAAAAAGGTAGCTTTTACCTTAAATAAACACTTTTCCACCTTTTTTATTTTTGCCGGTGTAGCTCAGGGGAAGAGCAACTGATTCGTAATCAGTAGGGCGGAGGTTCGATTCCTCTCACCGGCTTAATTTAAAAGTAAAAGTAAGAAGGCGGAAAGTATTAGGAAAGAGGAAGAAATATCTTTTCATTTCTTAACTTCTTACTTCTTGCTTATCAACTAAATTAGAGAAATTTTAAGCTTTAAATAAGCAACTAAGATGAAAAATCAAAAAATCCGTATCTTGATCTTTTTTGTCATTATCTTCTCTCTCTTTGGTGGGATAATTTTTAGATTAGGCTATCTTCAACTTTTACAAAATAAAAAGATGGCTAAGTTAGCCATATCTAACTACTTAAAAAAAGAATCAATTGATTTAGAAAGAGGAATTATTTACGATCGCAATATGAAAGAATTAGTGGTAAGCATTGAAACTGACTCTTTATATGCGCATCCCCAAAAAGTTATCCTTAAGGACCAAGTAGCTGCCCTCCTTTCTCCTTTATTAGAAATGCCTAAAGAAGAAATATTAGAAAAGCTTTATAAAGATAGTCCTTTTGTCTGGTTAAAAAGAAAGCTAAATAAAGATATTCCTAAAAAAATAGAACAATTAAATTTAAATGGCTTGGGCTTTATTAAAGAATATAAAAGATTTTATCCTAAACAAGAATTAGCTAGTCAGTTAATTGGTTTTGTAGGTTTAGATAATCAAGGATTGGAAGGGATTGAGCTTTACTTCGATCAACAATTAAGGGAGACAGGAAAAAAGGTTGAAATTACTAAAGATGCTCTCGGTAGAGCAATTTCTCTCAAGAAAGGCCTACCTCAAGTTTTTAGTGGGTTTAATATGGTGTTAACCATTGAGGAAGTTTTTCAAAATATCTGCGAAGAAGAATTAAAGGAGGTTTGTAAAAACTCTCAAGCTATTAGCGGAACTATCATTATTATGGATCCTAAAAATGGAGAAATCTTATCCTTAGCTAACTATCCTTCCTTTAATCCTAATTATGCTGCCAACTCTTCCTCTTGTTTATGGAGAAATCGAGCTATTACCGATACCTTTGAACCTGGTTCTACTTTTAAAATATTTACGGCAGCCACTGTCTTAATAAATAGAGTGGTTACAAGCCACGACTTCTTTGAATGCCAAGGAAATACAGAAATTGCTGGACGTAAAATTCGTTGCCATGAATCTCATGGAAGATTAACATTTGAAGAAGTAATTGCTAATTCCTGTAATGTAGGAATTATAAAAAGTGCAATGAGGCTTAATAAATACGACTTCTATCATTGTTTAAAAAAATTTGGATTTAACAATTATACTGGTATTAATTTACCTGGCGAAAGAAAAGGAATACTTTTACCTCCTCGAAGGTGGAGTAAACTTACTTTAGCTAACTTTGCCATTGGTCAAGGGATAACCACTACGGCTATTCAATTAACTGCTGCTGTTTGTAGCGTAGCTAATGGAGGCTTTTTAATGAAACCTCTAATTGTAAAAAAGATAATAAATTCAAGAAATGAAATTATCAAAGAATACCAACCTACTTGCATTAGAAGAACTATTCCTCCTAATGTAGTTAAATATCTTACTTCTATCTTACAAAAAGCAGTTTCCGAGGGCACCGGTAAAAAAGCTAAGGTTATGGATTATCCTATCGCTGGAAAGACAGGAACTGCTCAAAAAGTAGATCCAGTTACAGGAACATATACTAGAAATAAGTTTTTGGCTTCTTTTATTGGATATCTTCCGGCAGATAATCCAAGATTACTAATTTCCATCTTTATAAACGAGCCCAAGGGGCTTTATTATGGAGGAGAAGTAGCAGCTCCTGTCTTTAGAAAAATAGTAGAAAAGATTTTAGCTTATAAAAAACCATACTTTCTCGACAAAGATCCAAGCTATGAGTACGTCAGGGCAACCAAAGACAATCTGTCTTCTTTAAGAGAAAAAGATAACCTTCCTTTAATTAATGATTCCTTAAACGAATATATTATGCCAGATGTTCACGGAAAAAGTATGAGAATGGCATGGAAGATCTTATCTTCTTATCAAGTCAAGCTTAAATTTTACGGCCGCGGAGTAGTAGAAAGTTCTATACCTAATTCTGGAGAAAAACTTGTTCCTGGTCAAGAGATAAAGATTTGGTGCTCTCCAAAGATTTAAAATTTTAACTTAAAAAGAGAAATAAGAGGTTAATGAAGAGAATTAAACTTGAGCTTAAGATTAAGACTTATTTTATTACAGGACTATTATCACTATTTGTTTACTTATTATAATTTGAATTATAAGCATTTTCTTGAAGATATTAAATAGTTACTATCTAACAATTTCCTATGTCTAATTTTCGTTAATAACTACTATTTGAGATTTTAAAAAACACTTATATGTACTATGAAAAAAATATAACTTTATTAAGACAACTTTATCCTTATCTTTATGAAAAATTAAAAGAATTTTCTACCCAAGATCTCATTATCTACAACTCCCGGATACAAGCTCCTACTTTAAGCATCAAAAGACAAGGTAGAGAAATATTTCTTCATAGTCAATACAATCCCCAAAAAGAAGCTCAAAGGCAAGTAAGTGCTCACTCTTTATCTCTTGGAGATAAAGTAGTTCTCTTTGGTGGTGGCTTAGGATATTTCATTCCAGAAATCTTAGCTAAGATTACCTCCGCTGGAACTTTGCTGGTTATTGAGCCAAATCTTTCAGTATTTAAAGTAGCTTTGGAATTAGTTGACTTTTGGTCTTATCTCTCTAACCCTCAACTGGTATTTTCGGTCAGCGATAACTTAAAAGAGATCACAAAAGATCTCCATAATTTTCTTAAAAAGACTCCTCCTGATAAGATTAAGATTGTTATCCATCAACCTACCTTAGAAAGTCTTCCTTCCTCTCTCTCTGGTCTTGAAGAATTTTTAAGAAATATTATCTTGTCACGTAAATCTTCTCAAGTCTTTACCCCTCTTTTAAAGAAGAATCTCTACCTGAATACTAAGTATATTATTGAAAGCCCTGGAGTAGCGGAGTTATTCTCTAAATGCAGCCATCTGCCTATCTTCGTAATTTCTGCTGGCCCTTCTTTAGATCAAGAGACCTGTCTCTTGTCAAGGATTCAAAGTCAAGTAATTATTATCTCCGTCGGCACAGCCTTAAGACCCTTATTAAATAACGAGATTGTTCCTGATTTTGTAGTCATTACTGATGCCCAAGAAGCTGTTTTGGAGCAATTTAAAAACCATCTTCACCAAGAGATACCTTTAATTTTCATTCCCACCGCTTATCATGGAGTAATTAAAGAGTATCAGGGTAAAAAAATTGTGGCTTTAATAAAAGATGAATTTTCTTTAGAGGATTTAAAAGATTTATGCCAATTAAAAGGTGAAATTGAAACAGGAGGTTCTGTAGCTACAGCTAGCTTAGATCTAGCTATTCGGATGGAAGGAAATCCTATTGTTTTAGTAGGTCAGGATCTTTCTTTTCCTTCTTGTAAGCCTTATGCTCAAAATACTTATCACTTTGACCAGAGCTTAAATAGCCTTAATAAATTTACTACCTTAGAGATGATTTATCGGGAAAATGCCAAGAGAGGAGATCTTCTTGAAATTCCTAATATCCACGAGGAAATAACTATTACTCATCGTAATCTTTTAATTTACTTAAGATGGATTGAAAGTAGAATAAGAAGGGAAAAAGATAAAATATTTATTAATACCTCAACTGAAGGAGCTAAGATTAAAGGCTCTATCAGTTTAAGTTTAAGAGAGGTTTACGAACGTTACTGCTTGAAAAAGATCGACAAGGATATAACTTTACCTAAACCAATTATTCCTGAAAGCCAATATCAAAGATGGAAGATGGCGCTGGAAAGCTTAGGAGGAGAAAGACTATGAACTATTATCTTCAAAATATTAATCTCCTAAAAAATAAAGATCCAGAATTAGCAACCAGACTTGAAGACCTTTCTTTTAGCAAGGGCAAAATTTTTATTTCAGAAGATCTTTCGATGAAGGATGAGGATTGCGATGTCTTGGTAATCTTTGGTTTTGGCAATGGCAGCCAGGTTAAAGAAGCCATTAAGCATGCTTCCAAAAAGATTTTAGTCTTAGTCATTGATCATGATATTGCAAATTTTAAAAACATTCTTACTCTCTACGACTTGAAGGATATCTTCAACCACGAAAGAGTGAGCTTAGCTATTGGTGAAGAGCCGTTAAAAGCTACTCGAATACGGATGGAAAATTATTTTCAGGTAATAACGATCAAGGATATTATCGTGATTGACCTTTATAAAAACCAAGTAAATCCAGCTTACTATCAAGAAATTATAAAACACTTAAATGAATCTATAAACGCTTCTCTCCAAAATATTGCCACGATGTCTGAGTTTGCCTCTCTTTGGGAAAAGAATATCTTAGCCAACATTAGTTATTTAGTCTTAAATCCAGGTCTTAACTTATTAAAAGATAGCTTTAAAGACTTTCCAGCCATTATTGTTTCAGCTGGTCCTTCTTTAGATAAAAATGTAGGTCTTTTATCCGAAGCTAAGAATAAATCCTTGATTATCTGTGTTGATACTGCCTTAAAGACACTCCTTGCCCATAACATCAAACCTGAGATCGTTGTTTCTATTGATCCTAAAGAAGAAAACTTTAAACACTATCAAGGCTCAGGGATAGAAGGAATTACCTTAATTACTGAACCAGTAGTGTCATCCCAGATATTTTCTTTATTTAAAGAAAACCTGATCTTTATCACCAGTTATGGTCATCCTTTAATGATGTGGATAGAAGATATTATTGGCTCAAAAGGCACTTTTCCAGTAGGAGGGTCGGTAGCGACTACAGCTTTTAGCATAGCCAGAGAATTAGGGAATAACCCCATTATCTTTATCGGGCAAGATCTTTCTTATAGCAAGGACAGAGTTTATTCTAAAAACACTTTCTATATGGATAACTGGATAAATTCTATGGACAAGTTTTTGACCTTAGAAACGATAACGAGAAACTATCTTCAAGAATATAATCTTATTTATGTAAAAGGTAATTACGAAGAAAAGGTTTTAACTAATAGTCAAATGGCCTCGTGGGCTAAGTGGTTTAGCCATCAATTTAAAAACACCAAGTCTTTGTGTATTAATGCTACCGAAGGTGGAGCTAAGATAGAAAACTGCGTTACTATGTCTTTAAAAGAAGCTATAAATAATTACTGTCAGCAGATCCAAGATCCTAAAAATATTCTCCAAGATCTTCATCGAAGGTACAAGACTCCAGATATTGATAACCTTATCAAGAAGATAAAAAAGGTTTCCGATGATTATTTATTAGCCGAATATTATGCTCAACAAGCCATAGAAACAACTAAGCGCTTAGAAAAGACTTCTCAAAATCTCCTTTCTCAAAAAGACAATTTTTCTCAAAGAGAACTAAATTTATTGCAACACATCAATATGCTCTATGGAGAATTAAAAGTGATGGAGAATGTGCTGATGATTTCACGTTGGCATCTTGACCCTTTATTAATTAAGTTAAATTCTATCAGAGATAGTTCTTTAGGCGGACAAATAGAGATATATAATTTATTCTTTCAAAAGATCTTAAGTATTAGTCAAAATATAAACAGTCAATTTTTAAAAGCTACGGAAATACTCCAAAATATAGTAGTTATTAATGAAAATTTGACATAGAGCAAATTAATTTGAGGGCAAACAAGTTTATCTTTTATTGCTCGGTATTATTTCCTATGTCTAGTTTTCGTTAATAACTACTATAAAAAGTAACTTAATTATTAAGGGATTACATGGACTATTATCATGATAATTGCTTACTTTTAGCTAAAAAAGAACCTTTGCTGGTAGAAAAATTAAAAGATGTACCGGTGGAAGACTCTTGCCAAGAAATTAAAGGGATCGTCTCTTTTGGATCAAAAGAGATTAAGGAGGCTGACTTATTGGTAATATTAGGCTGGGGAATGGGTCTTTGTTTGGAAAGCATTCTAAAGTTATGTTCTCCTAAGACATTTATCTTAGTGATTGAAGAAAGCCTTAGTCGTTTTAAGGATGTTCTTTCTAAAAGAGATCTCTCGGTTATCATAGAATGCGAAAGAATAAGTATCTCGGTAAATGAAAGCCCATTTATAGCAACTTTACTTCGATTAGAAAGATATTTTTCTGTCCTTACCTTCAAAGAAATGTATGTTATCGAGCACCTTCCTTCTATAAAAGAAAATCCTAAGTATTATCAAGAAGTAGAAGCTAAATTAAAAGAAGCCCTATATATGGCCACCGTTAATGTAGGTACTTTTTTACGTTATGGTGCTATCTGGAAAAACCATATCTTAACTAATTTTCCTCTTATCTTAAAACATCCTGGAGTAAATTGCCTAAACCATAAATTTAAAGAATTACCTGTTATTATTGTTGGCGCTGGCCCTTCCTTAGATAGAAATATTACTACTCTTAAAGAAGTTAAAGATACAGCTCTTATTATTTCTACTGATACAGCTTTAACGACCATGCTTAAAAATAAGGTCCTACCACATCTTGTTATGACTGTAGATGGTACTATCAAGAATTTTACTAAATGCTACCAAAACCTTGATATTCCAAAAAACATCTTTCTAATCTCAGATTTAATGGCTTATCCTGAAACATTTTCTAAGTTCTCTTCTGAAAAGATATTTATCTTAAACGATGGCCATCCTTTACTCCAATGGTTGGGAAGATTTGCAGGTTTTGATAGCTATATTCCCCGAGGAGGAAATGTATCTACGGCTGCCTTTAATTTAGCTTTAAGATTAGGCAGTAAGACTATTATCCTCATTGGTCAAGATCTCTCTTTCCCGGGAGGAAAATTTTATAGCCAAGGAATTGTAAAAAAGACAAGCAGGTATTTAAAAAATAACTTAGACTCTTCTCAGTTAATGGAAATTCAAGATATATTTGGCCATAAGTTGACTACTTCCAGGACACTCTATGGTTTTATTAAGTGGTTTGAAAATCGGATTGATCACCTTGATATTGACGGCATAAACGCCACTGAAGGTGGAGCTAATATCCAAGGATTTAAAAATCTTTCTTTAAAAGAAGCTATCAAAGATTACTGTCTAAAACCTTTTCCTATTTACGAAACCCTTCAAAGTCTATCATCTAACTTTCAAAAACCAGTAATTTCTCCTCTTTTAGAGAAAATTAATCAACTTTCAGAAGAATACCAAATGGTAAATATTTTATGCGACCAAGCTTTAAATATCATCAAAAGATTTCTTTTTGATTCATTGAATAGTTCTTACTTTAATAATCTTCTCTGGCGCTTAAATGACCTTAAAAAAGAGATTGTTAGTCTTGAAAATTTTATATTTTGTGAAAGATTTCAGATGGAACCTTTAATTCACCAATTAAGTAATCAAGAAGAAGATATTCCTTTTTTAGAAAAAGTAAAAACCATCAAGACTATCTTTTTTAGGCTTCAATATATAAGTAAACATACTCTTTTCTTGCTTGAAGATTTAAAAATGGCATTTCAAGGGACTATCTAAGATGAATGAATTGAAAAAGCGATGTCAAAAAATAAAGCTTTTAGCGATGGATGTAGATGGGGTAATGACTGATGGAAGGATGGTCTTAGATAGCCAAGGCAATGATCTCAAGATCTTTAATGTTAAAGATGGAGTAGGTATTGAATTATTACATCAGAGCAGCATAAAGACTGCTATTATCACTAGAGAAATCAGTAAAATTGTCACTAACAGGGCCCTTAAATTAAAGATTGTTGATGTTTATCAAGGAATGCATGAAAAAGTAGCTGCTTTTAAAGATCTATCTAATAAATATCAAATTCCTTATCAAGAGATAGCTTATATTGGCGATGATCTTCCTGATATTCCTGTTCTTAATTTAGCAGGACTTAGCATTTGTCCAGAGGATGCTATTTTAGAAGTAAGAAAAAATTGTTATTATATCACCAAAAAAAGTGGAGGACAAGGAGTAATTAGAGAAGTTGCAGATTTGATCTTAAAAGCTCAAGGGAAATTTAATTCTACTATTAAAGACTATTTGAGATTATAATAACACAACGTTCAGCTATCAGCTAAAGGGGTTGACCGTACAAGATAGGAGGTGTGAAATCATTAGAATTGCTGCGTCAAGCCAAAACTTGATGCCAGGGGTATTCTTTTAAAATTAATGATTCCTTATCTTATATTAATACATAAATTATGAGAAGGTTTTTTAAAATGGTTGAAATATTAAAAAGAAGTTATCCAAAGAGAAACTTGTTTATTCCAGAAGTCTTATCTGCGACTAATGCCAGACAGATATTCTTCTTATCGAATTAAGGAGGTTATTTTTATGAGACAGTATAAAATTATTATAGAGAAACATTCTGATGGATATGTGGCTTATCCATTAGGATTTAAAGGTGTTGTTGTTGGCGAGGGAGATACCTACGAAGAAACTCTTTCTGATGTAAAATCTGCAATCAGTTTCCATATCGACACCTTCGGGGAAGATGTTTTTGATGTCGAACCACCAATACTCGAAGCATTCGTTGCTGAGGCAAGAGTATAAGACTTATGATGAAATTTCCTATTGATGCACCAAAACGAAGAGTAATAAAAACTTTTGAATTATTAGGTTTTCAGTTGGTTCGAGAAAAGGAACATATTTCTATGGAACGAGAAAATTCTGATGGAACTAAAACTCCTTTAACCATGCCAAATCATTTAAAAATAAAAGCTTTTACATTAAGAACAATTTGTACTCAAGCAGGAATTCCAAGGGATGAATTTCTTAATGCTTATGAAAGAACTTAATACCAGTAGGTGGTCAAGTAATTGTTTCCCTTACTGATTATCGATTACCAAAGTTTTACTTTAGATGATAAAAGTGTTATCAGGCATCTGGATTACCAATAAAGCGGGTATGGATTTTTAGTCAATTTTGGCTAATTCCTCTAAAATATAAAATGAGAAATCATTATCAAGCCAAAACTTTATTGACAAAAAGATTAAAATTAATTACTATCAATAAAATAATAATTAATCTTAGGATAAGGGTGCTTACCAGCTAAACTAATTAAGAAAAGCACTTTTTTTAGATGTCAATGAAATTTATTTAATTCAAGATAAGATAAGAAATGTATCTTATCTTTAACTGCGATGGGTTATTTAGCTTTTTTTTAGATGTCAATGAAATTTATTTAATTCAAGATAAG